>CALBVO010000021.1 GCA_937970115.1 Minisyncoccota bacterium
ATTCACATATCCAATTGAAATAATTACCGTAGTTTCTCGCAATACTTTCTTTAGCTCTTTTAGAGAAATCTGACCAAACTCATCTACCTTGAGATAGGTTACTTCAACACCTTCGGATTCCAGTTTCCGACACGTTTCAAGAACCGCAGCATGTTCAACCAGTGTCGTAATAATATGAGCTTTTTTTTCAGGATTTTTATTCTGCCAAAATTTTACCGCACCTATAATAGCCAGGTTATTGGCTTCTGTTGCTCCATCAACAAAAACTATTTCACCTTGACGTGCTCTTAATACATCGACCACATCAGCACGTGCCTGTTCAATAATCTGGCGAATTTTTACTGACTCTTTATATAAACCACCTGGATTATATGATTGACTCCTAAAAAACGGTAGCATATGAGAAAGTACTTCTTCGCTACAGGGTGTTCCTGATGCATGATCCAGATATATTCTTTTTTGTTTCTTTTTAAGAAAATTCAACATAATTGGATTGTAGCATAGGAACGTTGTAAATCATGGTCAAATCGGCTAATATGCATGATATATGGAACCTCTTACACTCATCACTATAATACTATCATTGGCGGTAACTATCTTTGGGGTTTTAACCATCAAACTCCATAAACGTCTTTCACGATTGATCCAGGGAAAAAACGCAAAAAATCTTGAAGATATCATCTCTGAAAATAATATACTCGCAAAAGAAATCAAAGATAAATTAAAGAATCAAGAAATTCAAATTGTAAATATTAAAAAGGACGCTATGCAAAATATTCAAAATATTGGAGTTGTACGATTTAATCCATTTAAGGAAACAGGAGGTAGTCAAAGTTTTGCAATCGCACTCACCGACAAGAAAAAAAATGGAGTGGTCATCTCTTCACTTTATGCACGAGAAAGAATAAATGTATTTGCAAAACCAATTACCAATGGTAATTCTGAATACACCCTTACCGAAGAAGAACAAAAGGCTATTAATTTATCACAAAAATAATTATGAGTACTCAAGATACAAAAAAACGATCGCCAGTAGTGGCAATTATGGGACACGTTGATCATGGTAAATCAACACTTTTAGACTACATCAGAAGTACCAATATCGTCGATGGAGAGGCTGGTGGAATCACACAGCACATTTCAACCTACGAGGTTTCTCTTGAGGACGGGAATCGAATTACGTTTTTAGATACCCCTGGACATGCGGCATTTGATAACATGCGGCATCGTGGAGGAACGATTGCGGATATCGCGATTCTTATTGTTTCTGCAGAAGATGGGGTTAAAATGCAAACAAAACATGCTATCGAAGTTATCAAGAAAAATAATATTCCTTACCTGGTAGCTATTAACAAAATTGATAAACCAAATGCAAATCCAGAAAAGGTAAAAACTGATCTTCTAGAGGTAGGTATTTACGTAGAAGGATACGGGGGTGATGTACCCTTTAACCTCATCTCAGCTAAAAAAGGTACTGGGGTTGATGAATTACTCGAATCACTTATTCTTATTGCAGAGATGGAAGAAATGACCGGAGAGTCTCAAAAACTCGCAACTGGTTATGTTGTTGAATCCCATCGTGATCCCAAAGAAGGTATTTCAGCAACCATGGTCATCAAAAACGGATCAATCAAAAAAGGTCAATTCGTTGTTGTCGATGATAGCATCACGCCAACACGTATGCTGCGTGATTTTACTGGCAAGGATCTAAAACAAGCTCAATTCTCATCCCCTATTCAACTTGTAGGATTTAATAAAATCCCATCTGTAGGAAGCCGTTTTGCAACTTTTGAAACGAAAAAAGATGCCGAACAAGCAATCTCTGAGTTCAAAGAAATCGAGCAAGAACTCTGCGATACTATTGGCATTATGCAGGTTCCAGATGGCGTTGCGCTCATTCCCGTTATCCTCAAGACTGATGTAGCAGGAACCGGTGAAGCCATTGCAGAGCAGATCGAAAAAATGACTACTGATGATGTTATTTTTAAAATTATTAAACAAGGGACCGGGTCTATTAATGAATCAGATGTAAAACTAGCACTCTGTGACCCAAATACTATTATTGTAGGATTCCACGTAGAAGAAGAATCAAGTATTAAGAATGTAAATGATTATGATACATTAGATATTCAACGTTTTGATATCATTTATAAGCTTACGGAATGGCTCGAAGAGCTTTACGAAGAAAGACGAATTAAAAAAGAAGTTGACACCGTCCAAGGACAACTCAAGGTTCTTAAAGTATTTTCATCACAACAGGGTCAAACACTGGTGGGAGGTTCAATTGTCCAAGGAACCATTTCTAAAAATGACATATGTAAAATCATCAGAAAAGATGAGGTAGTTGCTCATGGTAAAATCATTGCTCTTCAACAGGGTAAACAATCAACAGAACGTGTTACCGATATTGGAACCGAATGTGGAATTATGATAGAAACAAAATCTAGCATCGAGGAACGAGATATTATTGAAACCTTCATAAAAGAAATTAAGTAATATGAAAGGAGATAGATTAGAAAAACTTAACAAGGAAATGCGAAAAGCCTTTAGTGAATTCATTGAACGAGAATCAAACAAACAATCACTTGTGACGGTTACGCGTTGTGACACATCACCTGATCTCGCAAATGTTATTGTATATGTTTCAGTATTCCCTACTGATGCAGAAGATAAAGTTATCTCATTCCTTAATCGACGGAGAATAGACGCACGAACATATATGAAAAAGAGGGTTGTTTCACGAAGAATTCCACGAGTGGAATTCATGATCGATTTAGGTGAAAAAAATCGACAACCTATTGATCAACTTCTTCGAGAAAAATAAAAATCCTATTTGGGATTTTTATTTTTCTGAAAAT
>CALBVO010000022.1 GCA_937970115.1 Minisyncoccota bacterium
TCTGGAAGAACAGCCGTAGTGATTTTAAAGCCAAGGTTCTCACCTTCAGCAATTTTTGTAATCATAATTTCTGGATGACCAATAGCCTTAATATCTTCTTTTTTTAAAATATCTACGTATGCTGCTGAAATAGCGTGTTGCGCCATTTGTTCTAGTAACTGTAATGGACTTACTTCTTTCATGGCAATATCCTTTGGAACATTACCTTTTCGGAAACCTGCAACCTCTACATTGGCTAATGTTTCTTTTTCTACTGCTTCTCTATATGATTCAAGTGTTTTATTAGGTAATTCTACCGTAATTTCAACTTGTGCATTCTCTAATTTTTTTACCTCTGTTTTCATGTGCCTCACTATACCAAAGGCCAATATGAAGTAAAGAAAATTATTTTTTACAAGGATATTTTGATACTAGTTCTTTTCCCCATAACCAGCTTTCTTTGTTGTAGATATATAAATAATCTTCTGAGTTACACAATAGAGAAAATATTTTTGTATGAATACGAAAATAAGGTAAGGGGAATAACCTATATCTTTCAAAAAACCAATATTCAATGCTCATAATCTGATTATTTTTTTCAAGATAAGCAACATTAGTATTCCCTGAGTATATTTTAAAAGTCGTGTATGCAGGAACTAAACCTCCATAGGCCAAAAAAGCAAATAATACAACAAGAGAGAAGATATATTTAGATGAAGATCTTTTAATCATTGGTGAAAAAGAAACATGTCGTGAAATAGCAACAATCAAAATAAGCAATATAACCCACACAAGAACTGAAATATCAATATTTGAATCCATAATTCCAATACATATGATTCCAAAATTCATACCAAGAAACATATACCAGTACAATTTTTTTTTTGGTGCCCTTATGAATAGCAAGGGAATGAATATTTCACCAAGAATAATACCAATACCAACCACAACACTAACAATCCCTAAATTAATATTAAGAAAGTAAGGAACAACTTCACTCAGAAAGAACGGATTTATTTTTTGTAAACCACTTATAGAATATATAAGGAGAACAAAAACAAACATATTTGAAATAAAATTATCTTCATCAAAAACAAACAACAATGTGGATATTAAAAAGTATAGATAAAATGGTTGTAATAAAAACGGATTATAAATAAATAATAATAATAATAAAAAACCCTGAAAGAGAGAGATATAATGTCTATATTTTTGTAAGACCAGAAAAAATAATAATGATCCAACAAACAAAAAACCTATATAAATACGAATATCAGTTTCAAAGTAATTGAATAAAAAACTATCATTAAAAAACCATATTTTACGATGCATCCAAATAATAGGTAATAAAAATATTATATTAATAATATAAAGATCCCTCCCCTGCATTTTCTTAAAAAAATTCATATACTATACATAGTATAGCTCCTAGTGATATAATTAACACATGGAAAAGCTACCTATTATATTTCTTACATTATCTCTTCTTTTACTAGGAGCGCCAACACAACGAGCTGAAGCTATTCTTGCATCAGGTTCAGTCATAAACGATCCCCTTAACACAGGAGTAAACCTTGGTCAGAGAATTTGGACTACTACACGAGATGATGTCCTTATTCCAACGGTGAAATCAATCGCTAGTCGCGTATTAGATAAAATAACCTCAGATACTATTAACTGGGCAAATGGTGGTTTTGATGGTGATCCTGGTTTCATTAATAATTGGGATGATTTTTTGCGGGGAACTGAACATGAAGTTATTTCATCAGCATTTCAACTCGCAACAAGAACGGCAAATGACATTGGGTTTAACAACCAAGCACAAAATAATCCTGAATTGCAGGCTGAATATAATAGCTGCCTCAACCCAATTATTAACCAGGCAATAACTGCAGAGATCGATGCTTATGATGCATGTATAGGCGATATAGATCCAAACATTGTGCCAGATGTTGATGCCGAATGTAGCGAAAAAGCAGATCAAGTATATCAATCTATTGTAGATAACGGGGCTCAATCATGCCAAGACTCTGTATTCAGTAGTAGTATTGGATCATTGGCGCAACAAAACTATGACTTATATAATTCAGGTCAACTTGATTCGTCTCGAGCTCTAGCTCTAGGCATCCAAGAATTCGGTAACAGTCGTTTAAATGTTGATACCGTAACCGCCCTTATTAACGGTGAAGGGGAGACGCTGACCACATACCTTGGATCGAAAACAGCAGTAGATAATTTTAAAAATGACTTTGAATCTGGTGGTTTTGGCGCATATGCACTCATTGGTGATCTACATAATACGCGAGCAGGGTTAACTGCACTAACAAATAATGCACTATCACAAAAAACCAACAACGCTCTTGATTCTACAATAGCCAACCTACAAACCCCTCAAAAATTCCTCGATAAACAGGAATGTATCGAGAGAAACGCGGAAACTGGTGAATGTGTTAAAACACAAACAACCACCCCTGGAGGTTTGGTTGCAGAAAAACTTGGAGGATCAATCAACATAGAAAACGAAAAAGCAGCGAGCTTTAGTGATGCACTTGTTCAACCTCTGATTAGTTCTATTGGAAACCTCACTGATGGATTAATTGGTGCTGGTTTCTCACAATTATCCTCTGCGGCAACAAATGCTTTCTTTGGAGCAGATGATCAAGCAGAATTCAACACAAACAGTGGAGGATACCAATCTCAATATGATGTCCTTGGTATCCAAAACAATGCGAGGTCAACAAATGCTGGGTCAAATATTATTCGAGAAAGTGGTAATAATGTATTCAACCCAAATGGCCCTACAGGATTCATCGGCGGACCAGAGGATCAAGACGGAACATGGAATGGTGGTACTCAAATTGTTATAAATTTTCAAGAAGACCTCGAAAAAAACATACGATTCGCAACAGAAGAAAGAAAATATTACAACAACATCAGAGAAATATTATTGAAATCAACCGATGTAATATTTGAACTTGATAAATGTATACCCGGACCAGATTACGAATGGGAAACTCGGTGGAATGATGTTATAAGATCAGAACAAGAGGAGGTTCAACAATTAAAT
>CALBVO010000023.1 GCA_937970115.1 Minisyncoccota bacterium
GGTTTAAATAAGGCCTTAGACCATATTGATGAGGTTATTGCCTTGATTAAAAAATCAAAAGACGGAGCCGAAGCCCGACTGAATTTAATGAAAAAATTTAAGTTCACTGAAATTCAAGCAAGTGCAATTCTAGAAATGAAATTACAAAAACTTGCTGGCCTTGAACGAAAGAAAATTGAAGATGAATTAAAAGCTATTCTCGCGTATATAAAAGATCTTCGTGCCTTATTAAAATCAGTACCAAAAATGTTGGCAGTGATCAAGGATGAGTTACTTGAGATTAAAGATAAATATGGTGATGAACGGCGAACCCGAATTATTGAAGGTGCTGTTGATTCCATTAAAGACGAAGACTTGATTCCACAAAAAGAATTCGCCATGGTATATACTCAAAATGGCTATATTAAACGAACCGATCCATCTGAATACAAGGTTCAAAAACGAGGTGGAGTAGGGGTTGTTGATTTGAATACCAAAGACGAAGATATTGTGACGCATTTTATGACAGGTGATTCACATAGTGACGTACTGTTCTTCTCTGATACTGGTAAGGTCTATCAAACTAAAATGTATGATCTTCCCGAAGGGCGACGTTCAACAAAAGGGAAATCAATCAAAAATTTCTTACCACTTACAGGCGATGAAAAGATTACATCAATTTTGACTGTTCCAAAAGGAAAAGAACTCAATAAGTTTACGCTCTTCTTTGTAACACGTAACGGTGTTGTAAAAAGAACAGCCGCCGATGCCTTTGCAAAGGTACGATCAAATGGTCTTGCTGCTATTAACCTCAAGGATGATGATGAGCTGCTCGATGTTCGATTCACAAGTGATGGTGATGAAATGATGTTAGTGACCCAACTAGGGCAATCAATTCGATTTAAAGCATCAGATATTCGAGCTATGGGGCGAACCGCAGGTGGCGTAAAGGGGATGACACTGAAAGCCGATGATATGATCGTTGGAACGGGTGTTATTCGATCTGATAGTAATAATGACAGAGAGCTATTAGTAGTATCTGAAAATGGCTACGGTAAACGAACACGGCTTGATGAATATAAACTACAAGGACGCGGTGGTTCTGGAATTAAGACTATGAATGTTACAGATAAAACCGGAGCTTTGATCGGGGCCCGTATTGTTACATCAAACACAAATGAAATTCTAGCAATGAGTCAGGCATCACAGGTTATACGAACAACAATAGAATCCGTTTCTGTTTTAGGTCGTGCAACTCAGGGGGTACGATTGATGAAATTACGTGATAGTGATTCTGTTGCTTCGTTTACACTTATTTAAAAAATACTATCTCTGGATAGTGTTTTTTTTATACTCCACGTTTTGTTTCGTTTTTGGTATACTATTAGGTATATGAATACTTTTTCAGATCCACGAAGTGTAATTAATCAACTTAATTTTTTACCAGGGCAACATATTGCTGATCTTGGTGCGGGTTCAGGTGCCTATACCCTTGCGATAGCTCATGCCGTTAGGTCCAATCCTCAGAGTAAAATTTTTGCTATTGATATTCAGAAGGATCTCCTTGCTCGTATTTCTCGTGAAGCAGATCAACAAAATCTTCAATCAGTTAATATTATTTGGGGAAATATTGAAGAAAAAAAAGGCACACGTCTACGGGACCACTCAATCGATACGGTGCTGCTTGTAAATATATTATTCCAACTCGAAGATAAGCCCGCAGCTGTCGCAGAAGCAGTTCGTATTATAAAACCAAATGGCCGTGTTGTTATCATTGATTGGTCAGAATCGTTTGGAAATATTGGTCCAACGCCAGATCATGTTATATCAATGGAAACAGCCAAGTTATTGTGCGAAGAAGCTGGTCTAGAATTTATCCGTTCGTTTGACGCAGGTGAACATCATTACGGATTCGTAATGCATAAAAAATAAGAATTATGAAAAATATTGGAGTAAAAAATATTATAACAGCGGTTTTTGTTGTCGGAGCTCTCTTTGGGTTTTTGATTTTTTCGGGTGCAATTGATCTGGATGATACTACAACCGAAGCACGTGGAAGCGTACTTGTATGGGGGACTATTGATGGGCAAATAATGCAAAAGTATATCGATCTAGCAAAAAATCGTAATCTTACAGTTACTTATAATCAAAAACGACCAGAAACATATGAAAATGAATTGGTAAATGCTTTTGCGTCTGGAGTAGGTCCAGATTTGTTTATTATGCCTCATGAAAATATTTTACGGCATAGCGATAAGGTTCTAGAAATTCCATATACTAGTTTTTCTAAAAAAGTATACGAATCAACGTATATAGATGAGGCAAAACTATTCTTGACGGATACAGGTGTTATTGCATTTCCTTTGGTGGTTGACCCTTTGATTATGTATTACAATAAATCATTGATTTCTTCGGCTTTTCTTTTGGATATTCCGCAAAACTGGGGTGAATTAACTGAATTTTCTCAAGCCATTACGCAATATTCTGGAACTGGAGAGATTTCTATAAGTGCTGTTGCACTGGGGACTTTTGGAAATATTTTAAATTCAAAAGCAATTCTAAGCGCCTTGTTAATGCAAAATGGCAATGCTATTGTAGGTACAGATAATCGTGATTTTACTAAATTCTCGTTATTGAATGCATCAGGTGAAGCACAGCTTAAGGCAACCCAAGCATTAGATTTTTATACATCTTTTGCTCGATTTGGAAATGATAATTATGCATGGAACGAAGCCTTGGTTGATTCGCGTAATAAATTTATCGCAGGCGAGCTGGCATTATATTTCGGACGTGCAAGCGAAGTGGGTGATATTAGCAGAAAAAATCCTAATCTAGATTTTGGTGCGGAACTATTACCACAAGTAGAAGGAAACACAACAAAATTAACCCAAGGAGCTATGACTGGTATTGGTATTAGTAAGCAAACAAAAAACGTAAACGGATCGATTGCAGTTGCTTCTACCTTAGCGGGATCAGTTATTGTTGATGGCTTGGCAGCTGAATTACAAGTCGCACCTGCACGAAAGGATTTATTACGTAATAAACCAGACGATGCTTTTAAGACCTTGGTATATAATTCTGCAATTATTGCACGTGGTTGGATTGATCCTGATCCAGAAAAGACCTCTGAATTATTTCGAACTATGATTAGAGATATTAACACAGGGGCATCAAACTCTTCTTCGTCAATCGAGCGAATGAGCGTCAACCTCGATACCTTATTAAATCAAACTATTAATATTGCGATTACATCTCGATAATATTTTATGAAAAAAATTGTTAATAAATTATATACAGTTATTATTTTTTCATCGCTTGTTTTTATAGGCGGTGTTTTTGCCCATGCACAAAATATTCCAACCGGTGAACCTTTGGAATCATTACAAGCTTCGATATCTCCAGTAAGCGATAGTATTTCACTGGATGTTGTAACCCAAGGTAATGAATACGGATGGGATTTAGGGTTTCAGTTACATGCACAAGGTGAACAAACAACAACTGTAGAATTTATTCCTGAAACAGCACAAGCCATTCAATGGAATGCTCCTGCTCGTTTTTTGATTAACATACCAAATAATTATCGTATTGAGGATGGCATAATCAAAGACATAGAAACACAGCAATTATTTGATAAAATAAGTGTCTACAGTATCGAACGATCGACAGGTGTTACAACAAATATTTTACAATTTTTTAACATAGGTAGCATCTTGAATATTAGTACCGAAGAATCTATTGATTCAAATCTACCAATCCAAGAAGGAGCATCTATGAATGCAGATAATTCTGTTGAATCTAATGAGGTTATTACACCAAATGGTTCTATAAATAGTGGTCAATCAATAAATACTAATGATTCCTCAGAGATAAATAATACCCTTGTTACATCACCACCACCACCACCACGCGTTAATATACCTACAAATACAGATACAAACACTAGATCTAGAACAAATTTTGAGAACTCTTCTGAGGTAGATAATTCTCTTTTGAATGTTCCTTTTATGTCGTCAAAAATTATACAGGATGCCAGCGGTCAATTAACTTTTAGTGCAATTGTATCTGGAAACAAGGAAAACGAAGATTTAATGGTTTCACTCTCAAGAGATAATAGTGTTGCTGAATTTATTTTCACTAAATCTGGTGATATTACCTGGAGTCCGCAATTGGTGACGATCGTTCTTCCAACAAGTTTCATTGTGGATACGTCCACAGGTGATGATGCGTTAATTACGCACATACCTTCGGGTGAGGTTCTTGATGTATTTGAAGTATTTTCGATAAATAGCACTACTAACACCACCAGCAGTATTCTTCAAAAATTATATGTTAATGATTTAATA
>CALBVO010000024.1 GCA_937970115.1 Minisyncoccota bacterium
TGCATTTTTCAGAATTGCTGCAGCCTCAGTTTCAGCGAGCCCTTTCGCGTTTGAAATTTGAATATCTGCATGCTCTTTTGCATCTGCCATGATTTGGTTTGCTTGGCTTTTTGCTGTCTTGATTTCTTCACCTGCTTTTTGCCTTGCAATCAAAAGTTCGTTTTCTGATTGCTGTGCCTGATCAATTCCCGCTTGAATTTTATTCGTACGTTCATCGATCGCTTTCTTTACAGGTCCAAAAACAAAACGCTTCAGAATCCAGAAAATAATCAAAAAGTTAATAAAGTTTGCAAGTGCAACTTGCCAATCAAACCCAATATTTTGTAATACCTCTAACATAAATAAGGTTGTCGTGGGTTAATGTCGATTAGATTAAGAAGAATGCTACAAGTGCATAAATTGCTGCTGACTCAACGAGCGCTACTCCAACAATCATTTTTGTAAAAATATCTCCGGCTGCTTCTGGGTTTCGTCCCATCGCCTCCATTGCTTTACCTACCAAGTACCCTTCTCCGATCGCTGATCCAAACATTGATAATGTTGCGATTCCTTTTGCGATATACCGTGCTGCTTCTGCTTCCATAATAATTTAAAATTAATTTTATATATAAATACTGTTAATACCTTACGTGTATTAGTCGTTTTTTGTAATATCTTCGATAGGCTTTAGTGACAAGGTATAATATACCGCCACTAGTGCTGCAAATACCATACCCTGAAGAAGTCCAGTGAATCCACTCATAATCGCCCAAACGGCGGGTAAAATATAGGCAAATGAACCCATAATGATAATAGCAAGAACTTGTCCTGCATATACATTACCAAATAAACGGAACGATAGTGAGACAATTTTTGCAACCTCACCAATAATATCCAAGAGTCCAACAAAAAATTCAATAAGACCTACAAAACCTTCTGTCATTCCTTTTTTGAATCCATTAATAATTCCTTTTATATTAAAGTAATTATTTAAATATCCAAAAAATCCGTACTCACGCATTGAAACAATATTTAATGCGATTACTGCTGCTAATGATACACCTAACACCGTATTAAAATCTGATGTTGGTGTCCTCAAAACAGCAATACCCTTATAGGTAATATCGGTCAGTCCAGGTAGTAACCCAATAACATTAGCTACAGCAAAGTAAACTAGAATCGTTGCGATAACAGGAAAAATCTTTTCTGCATGATCGCGACTACCAGTGATTTGTTGTACTAAACCTAAAATTGACTCGTAAATCATTTCAACGATAGATTGAAACGTTCCTGGAACTATAGTGAACTTTCGTACATTATAGAGTCCAATCCACAAAAATAATATTGCAATAAGCGCAATCATTAATGTCGAATTAGCAATTCCAAAATTACCAATAGAGAATACGATTTCAGGTTGAATTGCGGTTAATACCCGTTCAAATCCTAAACTCATAAATAACTATTTGCTTTCAGACATAATATCATTTGACAGTATGTCTGAGTTAGTTTCTTGGGCACGGAGTTGCTTAATACGAGCATCGAGTGCGCGTACCTCTTTTGAAATTTTTCGATACAAAAGAATAACCCCAGTCCAAGAAGTAATAAAAGCCAAAGGAAAAAGATACATGAATTTTATATCGGACAAGTAGCTAATTCCAGAAATAATCAAAATTGGCACAATAAAAATTACAGCGACTTTGATAGCTAAATTAACTATTTTGCCAGCATAGGCATCACGTTTTTTTTCTAGTTCCTCAAGCTTCATAATAAAGATGACAAAGGCGTGTGCAATTGTCCGCGTCAGTATAGCATTAATGATCATTGGGGCAAGAAAAAAAACACCTTTACAGGTGCTTTTTTAAATTTTAAGGGAATTAATCTACTGTTACCAAGATAGGCATTTCACTAATTGGAGCGATACGGATTAACCTACCTTTAAGACGCAATAATTGCTTTTTACTTTCAAGGTGAGCTGATCTAATTTTAGAAAAAGTTATAAAGTCCTTTGACACAAGATATGATTCAATTTTTCCTGCAAGAATTTTTCTCCTACCATAAATACTTTTATGGCGATCAAGTAGCTCTTCGCTACGTAATACTTCTTTAAACTGTGTATCGTCTTTCTTCATGAGATTAAACTCGTTGGGTTCAAGATAAATCCATAGAGTATTTAATTCCTCTTGTGTAACTTTTTCGAAAACTAGTTCTTCGTTTGTTTTTTTATTGAAAATTAATCTAAAAAGATATTCAAAAAAAGTGGCGATATTCATTAAAATAAATTTCATTTTTCATAAAGGTGTATTCAATTAAACTTCAGTGATACGATTTGGTTTTTCTATTGTTAATTATAGCAAGAAAATTTTTAAAATAGAAAGTTTTCTGTGCGTATACTAGTGATTGATCAGGAGTCCTTATTTTCATAAATGAAAATATAGGCTGACATAAATATACCAGAGAATTTAATCATAAATAAAACACTGACGTGTTTTCCCGCGACCCCGACTCGTCTGTTCTGGTCTTCACTACAGGAGTACTTCCAAAAATATACTCACCTTGTTCGTTATTTCTAGGTCGCGCACCGCTCATCCATTAAACATGACTGTATCTTTCAGGTCCTAACAAAATCTCCACAGGAGATTTCTGCATGCAAAAAATCCCTAGAGGGATTTTTCTGGTGCGCATGCTAGGACTTGAACCTAGGACCTCGTCATTATCAGTGACGCGCTCTAACCACCTGAGCTACACGCGCAAAAGACTGTTTAAGTCGATTGGAATAGTATATCAAAAAATATGTTTTTGCAAATAGAAACTACATAAAAGAAAAGGCTCCTGTAAAAAACAAGAGCCTGCTTGAAATAGATTAATTTTACAAATAATAATTTAACTAACTAAACCTAAAGAATAAAATATTATTTAACGTATTTTTCAACATTTGGTCTTAATCTATTTCAAACCAATATTACATTAGAGCCGAGTATCGGGTTCGAACCAATAACTTTTACATTAGTAAAGTAATTTTTACTAACTAAATTCACTCGGCATTTAATAACTATATTACAAATAAATGATTAACCGTCAATTATTGATTTAATTTCTGAATGTTTTCAAATAATTCTGGAAATGTTTCATGCAGAAAATGACCCCTATCTTCAAAAACATGAAAATGTGAACTTGGAATTTGTTTATGATATTTTTCTGATTCAGCTATTGGAACAACTTTATCATCTTTTGAATGATAAATATGAATTTCAGGAATGTTTTTTTCTAATAATTTACCCGGAAAATTATTAAAATCTAATTTAAAATCATCCTCAAATGCTGAATGTGATGGCGCAACTAAATGAAATTGTTTTATTGTAAGATTAAAATCTTCTTCTGCTAAATATTTTGCTAAAAAATTCCCACCTAATGAATGACCTACTAATACTATTCCGTCTCTCATAAATTCTATATGTCGTTCAAACCAAATTTTCCATTCACTATAATGAGCATTTTGTTTACATGGCATCTCAGGTTTTACCACATCAAAAAAGTCTTCTTCTAAAAAAGAATAATAATTATAATGCCAACGTTCACGTTTAAAAATTGAATAAGGATCACATTTTTTGTTTTTAAATATTCAATATACAAATCAGTGTTTTTCCAGGGTGAACCACCATGAATATGAATAAGTTGTTGTTTTTCTTTCATATTAAAATATTACCATATCCAATAATGATAATTAATTGAAATGAAGATCGAGGAGGTGAATGCCGAAGGCAGAGAGGCTGCCCTGGGGTGCAAAGAAATTCGTTCAATTAATTGTCATTAGCTAGTTCTTCTTGTTTTTCAAGGATTGTATCAACCACTTTTGCCAAACTCCCTGTCATAATTCCATTAATATTTGACCATGATTCCTTGATCCGGTGATCAGTAATTCTATCCTGCGGGAAATTATAGGTTCTGATTTTCTCGCTTCTATCCCCTGTTCCTATTTGATTTCGGCGGATACCGTCCTGTTTTGCACGGTCTTCTTCATCCTTGATGGCTTGTAGTTTTGATTTCAAAATAGACAATGCTGCCTCCTTGTTCTTTAACTGGGTTCTGTGTGCAGTCGATCGGACATCCATACCTGACGGTTTATGTATTACCCGAACAGCTGTTTCAACCTTGTTAACATTTTGCCCTCCTGCTCCACCTGAACGTGATGTTTCAAATTCTAAATCACCTGGATTTAATTCAATTGTTGTTCGCTTAAACAATGGCATAACCGCGACCGATACAGTCGAGGTGTGAATACGCCCCTGTTTTTCGGTTGCTGGAATACGTTGCACCCGGTGCACGCCTGTTTCCCATTGCAGAAATGTATAGACGTCTTCACCTTTGATTTCGTAGGATGCTTCTTTGTATCCGCCCAGATCATTTAATGACAAACTAACCGGTGACCATGACCATCCATGGGTTTCGGCATATCGTTCATACATTTCAACAATTTCTTTGGCAAATAATGATGCCTCGTCACCTCCTGCGCCTGCGCGAACCTCCAAAATGATTTCTCGCGGCGATTCCTTGTCGGCGACCTCTTCTTTTTTGATGATATCCATTGCCTGCGTGATGAATTGATTGATCTGATTCGTCAGACTTTCGATCTCTTCTGCTGCCATTTCAGCCATTTCTGGGTCCTGGGCCATTTGTTTGGTTTCATCGAGTTTCCAGCCTAATTCAATAATTTGGGTTGCAAAATAGTTGGTGCTGGGGCTTGATTTAATTTTTTCTATATCGTGATCAAGAATTTCCATATGTCAAACAGCATATCAGAATTATCTAATAAAAAAACCCAAAATAGTATATCTTGGGTTTTAATGTTTTTTTTAAGTTTTTTAAGTTTTTTAAGTTTTTTGTACTGCTGTAGGCATTGTATTTATTGTGACAGGTAATTCATTATTATTATAAAGAACAACAATTCCACGTAACAATAATTGTAATTCAGTAAGGTCTTCAAGTACACGAATGTTATCGCTTACTAATATTGATCCGTCTTTATTGGTGAAATAATTTTCACCAATAAGAGAAAGATTGGAATAATGTTGATCAACAACAATATCAGTCTTGGTTATACTTAATCGTAAAGATAAATATGAATTTTTAAATCTCCATTTCGAAATAACATATTCATCTTTAGATATTTTCTCAACGAGTATAATCACCTTATTTTCATCCCCAATATTTTTTTTAATTGGTAATGAACTTTTTTTATTCAAATAGAAGTTCACGATAGATAAATCGGCTTTTAGACTCTTAACAGCAATTTTTAAAGGTATTTCAGTACGAGTGTGATTTATTACTTGTGGCTTATTTTCTTGTGCTGATACAGAAATAGTACTCAAAGTGATATAAATAAGGCTCCAAATTATTTTTTTCATAATCTTTTTATTTTTTGGTTTCTTCTATATAAAACCATTTTTTTACTTAAATGGCAAAATAAAGAATTTCCGAGGACAGAGTAATTAGCATATTACCAAATAATCTACCTTGTAGATTATTTGTTTCGACCCAGAAGATCTACGTATTTAGTTCCTTTATTCAAAGAAAATACCCCAGCCTTCAGGCTGGGGTATATCTGTTACACTAGGTACATATGACACCAAGTATCAATAAGTCACATAGTGCTAGTGAACTGGTATATCACTTAGTCTGTCCT
>CALBVO010000025.1 GCA_937970115.1 Minisyncoccota bacterium
CGTTTCAGATTTAGTGGTTTTATTATTAGGTGTAGGTTCAGCAGTTATTGATAATGTGCCTCTAGTAGCAGCTAGTTTAGGGATGTTTACTGAGCCTGTAGATCATGAATTGTGGCATTTTATAGCGTATTCTGCTGGTACAGGTGGAAGCATGTTAATTATTGGATCTGCCGCGGGTGTTGTTGCTATGGGTATGGAGAAGATAGATTTCTTTTGGTACCTAAAAAAGATTTCGTGGCTAGCCTTAGCTGGTTTTTTAGTTGGGGCCGCAGCTTTTATGGTAACAAGAACATTGTTTTAAAATTGAATTTTTCATCTATTTGATAGAGAAAATATCGTTTAAATCCTTCAGATTTCTGAAGGATTTTTTAATTGCTAAATCAGCATGGTATACTATTTTCATGACAGAAATTGAAATGATTATACGTTTAGTTGTGGCCCTAGTACTAGGAGCCTTGATTGGTATTGAGCGAGTACATGCAGGGAAGAGTGCTGGGATTAGAACGCTTGGTCTGGTGGCTATGGGTTCTGCGCTATTTATAGTAGTTTCTGAATTAGTGTTACAAAAGTATGGTGCCGTCGATGCTGATCCATTACGTGTAGCAGCACAAATTGTAACCGGTATTGGGTTCTTGGGGGCAGGGATGATTATTTTCAAAGAAGATCATATATCAAATCTCACCACAGCTGCAGGTGTATGGGTTGCAGCGGCGATTGGAGTTGCAACTGGTTTCGGTCTATATGCTATTGCTATCGCGGTAACAACATTAGTTATTATCACTTTTAGTTTAATGTTACGAATAGAAGTATTTCTAAAGAGAAAATTTGGGCAAAAGACTGAACCAAGGAAAAGAATCGTCAAATAATAGTTACCATATCTACCTTATGTATTTTTAAGGTTTTTTGTTTGCCTAAAAATAGACAGAGTTTACAATGAATATTTATGAATCCATTGTATGTTTCTAGAAAATACCTACTAACAGAACTTATTATTTTCTTTGTCCTTATTCCAATATTACTTGCTATTTCAGTACCTCTTTGGTTGAAGGTATTTCCTGTAGTAACGGGTTTTATATATGTGCTGGCTTTGTTATATAGATACACTCATTTCAAGATTAAAAAACCAAATAAGAAATTATTACCATCGTTTTGGAAATCAATTCTGCTACGTTTGTCGCCGATTATAATTTTCGGGATTATTTTCGTAAAAATGTTTGATCCAGATGCTTTCTTTCGGTTGATTGTTCAGGATACTCGTTTGTGGTTTATCATCCTTTTTGTCTACAGTATTGGATCGGTAGTACCTCAGGAAATTATTTACCGTAATTTCTTCTTTAAACGGTACAAGAAATTATTCACTAACGAGAATTATTTTATCTTTGTTAATGCTTTTTTGTTTTCAATCAGTCATATGTTTTTGCATAATTGGATAATTCTCGGAGCCACATTTATCGGCGGGCTAGCATTTGCAGTAACCTACCAGAAAACAAAATCAATATGGCTTGTATCTATTGAGCATTCATTGTATGGGTTGATACTTTTTACTATTGGGATTGGGTCGTTTCTTGCATTTCCATCCTAGTATATTTCTAAAATAGACGAATAGCTTTGTCGATTTCATAAAAAGAGCGCGAGCGGTATTAGAATACCGCTCGCGCTCTTTTTACTGATCTCCGCGAGCTCTGCATAAATTCATTATAGTCGTTACCACTCCTTAATTCATTCATCTTCATTCCATTTAAGAAATATACAACCTTGAGATATGGATTGTTTTTATTTAAAATTTTGGTTTAATAAAGAAAATATTAAATTAATAAATTATGAATAATAAGAAACAAGAACATGATTTAATTATTAATTCAGAAGCGTTAAGTTTTGAAAAACGTCTTATTAAATTATTGATGACTAAAAATAATCCAATTTATTTACTTGGAAAAATTAAATAGTTGAACGTAGGACTTTCTAGTGAATTGAAAAAGAATGAAATACCACAACTCATTGATGATATCATTTATGCTTATTGTCCTGAAGATGTTTTTAATGAATCTACAACTAGAGATAAGGGTAGGGCAAAATTTGTGAGAGATTTTATTGAATATGATTTTATTTTTTTTAAGTCTGCTACAACTATGAAGTTTAACTATTTTAAGAATAACATTGATAGTTTACTTGTTGTTAATGGAAGCGATTATGGTTATCAATTAATTTTATCTTATTGTAAAAAAATAGTTGAAGATTTAGATACTGAAAAAGATATTTACAAGGGTACGGAAATCTCTGATATAGAAAGATTTACAGGGAAGAAGGTTGATACGGAATTGTAAACTAAAAAACATAATATTAAAAACCGCTAATTCTATTAGAGGTTTTTCTTGCCCAAAAACTTGATTCATTTAAAATGGTAACTATGACATCACAGGAAATACGAAAACGATTTTTAGATTTTTTTGCAAAAAGAAATCATGCAATTTTACCTTCAGCCTCATTGATTACGACTGATGATCCAAAGGCAACAAACGCAACCCTTTTCAACACTGCTGGAATGCAACCACTGATTCCTTTTTTGATGGGAAAAAAACATGAAAATCAAA
>CALBVO010000026.1 GCA_937970115.1 Minisyncoccota bacterium
CATTCGGTATTATTCCTCGTCTTGTTGATATGGGGGTTGATCCTTATTTGATTGCCCCAACCTTGATTTTAGGGGTTGCTCAGCGTCTTCTAAGAAGGATTGCTCCAGATGCAGCAGTCCCGGTTGAAAACGAACAAAGTATCAAGACTATGATTAAGGAACAATTTGCTGATTTACCAGACGAGTATAAATCGTCTATGAATCTTGATCGAAACCTCTACAATGTACAACCAACAAAAGAAGCGCCAAGTGGTATGAAAGGGCGTGCTGCTATTCTAGAAATGTTCCGAGTTGATAAGGAGATAGAAAAAATCATCTTGGAAGATCCAACCGAAGCTAATATTTACGCAGCAGCTCGTAAAAAAGGAATGCTTACCTTGAAAGAAGCAGCTATTTTGAAAGGTCTCGATGGAGAAGTGCCGTTTAGCGAAATTAATGAACTATAAAATATGAATAATGATTATAAAAAAAAGCTAGAAAATTTATTACTAGCAGTAGAACGAGAAAATGCTTCTGATTTACATTTATCACCTGGTCGTAAGCCAATTATGCGAATTGAGGGGGAGCTGATTTCTTTGGAACAGCGAGATACTTTAACCAAAGAAGATACTTTTGGTATTTTAAGGGAACTTGTAAACGAAGAGAAACTTGCTCAAGTGATGAATATCGAAGAAATTGATTTTTCTTATTCATTTCATGACGAACTACGTTTACGAGCAACTGCGTATATTCAAAACGGTGGTATTAGTCTTACCTTCCGTGTAATCAAAGAAGTTCGAGATATGGATGAATTAAATCTTCCTCCTATTCTCGAGGCCTTTACACGTAAGGAACAAGGTCTCTTTCTGGTTGTGGGGCCAGTTGGTCAAGGTAAATCAACAACAATGGCTGCAATGCTTTCTATGATTAATCAAAACCGTAAAGAACACATCGTAACGATTGAGAATCCTATTGAATATATATTCAAGGATGACCAGTCAATTATTGATCAACGCGAGGTAGGTATCGATACACAGTCATTTGAATCAGGTTTACGTGCTGTTTTTCGTCAAGATGTAAATGTTATCATGGTAGGTGAAATGCGTAACCCAGAAACAATTAATACTGTGGTGACGGCTGCTGAAACAGGTCACCTTGTATTTTCAACCCTACACACAAACTCAGCGTCTCAAACTATCGATCGTATCGTTGATTCATTTCCAGCAAATCAACAAAATCAGGTGCGTGCCCAACTTGCAAGTTCTTTGATTGGTATTTTTTCACAACGACTTTTAAAGAGTCAACGTGGTGGTATGGTACCTGCCTATGAATTAATGATTAATACGAAGGCAACCGCGAATCTTATTCGTGAAGCTCGAACACATGAAATTAATACGGTTATTGAAACAGGAGCAGAGCAAGGAATGGTTGATATGAACCATTCTTTGGTGGAACTTGTTCAACAAGGTCACATTACGGTAGAAGATGCCTATCGTCATTCCCTTAATCCAAAATTACTCGATTCAATGATATAATAAATATATGTTATTTAACTATAAGGTTATTACCAAAGAAGGTATTGAAAAAAGAGGACAAATAGAAGCAGCCACCCAAGAAATCGCTGTTTCAACATTACAACGACGTGATTATGTAGTTGTTGCTGTAATCCCAGATTCAAAAAAAAGTTTACTTGAAGGAGCTCTTCCTTTCCTTGATAAGGTAAAGATGAAAGACGTTGTTCTGATGTCAAAACAGGCCTCAACCTTATTTGAGGCGCAGGTATCAGCAGTAAAAACCTTTGAACTTCTTGGTCAAAACGCAGAAAGTAAAGGTATTCAAAAAGCACTGTCTCAGGTAACAGATGATATTCGTGGAGGTACATCAATTTCTGGTGCGATGGCGAAACAACCAAAAGTATTTTCTGATTTTTATGTAAATATGGTTCGTGCTGGTGAAGAATCAGGAAAACTTACTGACACTTTTATTTTCTTGGCAGAATATCTTGAGCGAAGTTATGCTTTGACCTCAAAAACAAAGAGTGCTTTGGTATACCCATCATTTATTATCACCACTTTCGTCGGAGTAATGGTATTAATGCTTATTAAGGTTATTCCTCAAATGGCCAGTATCATCGAAGAGTCTGGTCAAGAAATTCCATTCTATACAAAAATTACCTTGGCACTGTCTGATTTTTTTGTTAATTATGGATGGCTTCTTGGGATTATGTTGGTGGCGGCTGGATTATTGATTACACGAATGCTCAGCACCGAAGGTGGGCGAAGTCGTTTTGATATCATTAAGATTAACCTTCCTGGTTTTGGAAAATTGTATCGAAAAATCTATCTAGCTCGTATCGCCGATAATATTAATACTATGCTGACTTCTGGAATTCCAGTGGTACGAACCTTGGAAATTGCAGGAGATGTTGTGGGGAATACCGTATTTAAGGACATCTTACGTGACGCCGTAGAGGAGGTAAAAGGTGGTAATAGTATTTCAAATGCTTTTGAAAAACACGAAGAAATTCCTCAAATTATGGTTCAAATGATCAAGGTAGGTGAAGAGACAGGATCAGTTGGAAAGATTCTTAAGACCTTGGCAAATTTTTACAACAAAGAAGTAGTAAACGTTGTAGACACATTGATTGGACTAATTGAGCCTGCGATGATTGTTCTCCTGGGAGTTGGGGTTGGGGGATTATTAATGTCGGTTATGATTCCTATTTATAATGTTGCCGGTGGAATCCAATAAGAATTTCAGGCATAAAATAACGGGAAAAGAATCTATAGAATAGATTCTTTTTTTGAAGCAATGATGCATATGTAAAATTATATTTAGAAATATAATATAAAAAAAATACAGAATTCCACCTATATAATTTTCTCTCTATTGTTGAATAAGCTTAAAAACCTTATGATATAAGGTTTTTTTATTTATGAAAAGCAATATTATTCTTATAGAGTCAATACACAAAGCTTGTAAGCCTGTAATAGTTTTTGGTATAATAAAAGCAACGAATTTTCAGAAGAAGGAATTTCGGCTATTGAAATATTTCAATACATAATTTATTAAATTTAATTTTTTACAAAAAATGACAAAACACAAAGGTTTTACATTGATTGAGCTACTTGTTGTAGTTGCAATCATCGGAATTTTAGCAACAGTTGTTCTAGCATCATTAGGGCAAGCGCGATCACGAGCGAAAGATGCAGCAGCTAAAGCAGCTATTTCACAAGCACGATCAGATCTTGAATTACACTTCTTAGATTTTGATCAATATAATGATGACGGAACTAGTGATACTGTTTGTGACGCTGATACTATTGCAGGATTCCAAGCGTCAATTTTGGCACAAACTGGAACGGCTGGAGAATGTATTACACCAGCAAGTGGTTTAACGTATACATACGTAGCAACACTTAATAATGGTTCTTTCTGTGCTGATTCTTCAGGAGCAGTTACAGAAACAGCAGCTACAACACCAGGAGTTGCTTGTTAAGAATTTACTTTTTAAAAAACACCTTAGGTGTTTTTTTTATTAAAAAATAATTTAATACAAAAAGAGAAAGCTTTGCTTTCTTTTTTTGTATTATCTCCGAGTGCGGGTGCTATAAAGGATCTAAAGACACAGGTCTCCTAGGTCAAAAGGTAGAATCTATAAAAGAGATTCTGCGTTAATACTTTTATCGCTCTGTGTTGGGAATCTTTTATTTTATAGAGTACATCACTCATCTGAACTATGTTAAAATAGAAATATGAAAAAATATACAAAAGGATTCACTCTGGTAGAATTAATGGTTATTGTTGGCTTGATTGCTGTTTTGTTGGCGGTAATTTTGGTTAATCTAAATAAGAGTCGCATGCGTTCGCGTGATAATATTCGTGTTGCTCATATCCAAACGATTCGTTTGGCATTAGAGGAATATCGGTCAGCCTGTGGAGTTTTTCCTGAAACATTGGAAATAACAGCTAATAATGGCCGACGTGGTACCTGTCTTGCTAATCTTGGAGATTTTATTGGGCAAATACCGAGTGCCCCTGAACGCCCGAACGCGTCTCTGCTTTCAACGAGCGTTGTTCCGGCAGGTTCACGTTTTGATGGATATTTTTATGCTGGCTTATCATCGGTGCCTACGGGTCCATGCTATGAATACCATTTAGGAGTAGAATTAGAAATGGCAGAAAATAATAATCAAAATCCTAGTTCTTATTTAGACGAAGATCACGATTTCGAAGATCGAGAAGGTGAATTTGATCATAGTTGTGGTTCGACGCCGACGAGTGATTTTGGTACAACAAATGCTGCTACAGACGATTTGAATGGCTTATATGATTTCAGAAGTGTAAATAATCGTTAATTATTATGTCTTGGTTTGTTATTATTGCCTCGTGTTTTTTAGGAATGCTGGTTGGGAGTTTCTTAAATGTTGTTGCCTTGCGTTTTAATACTGGAAAAAGTCTCGGGGGTCGTTCCGGTTGTTTTTCCTGTGGTGCACAATTAAATTGGCGTCAGCTTATTCCTATTTTTTCTTGGGTTTTTCAAAAGGGAAGGTGCCACAATTGCAGTAGTCATATTTCAGCAATGTACGTATTTGGTGAAGGTATAACGGCACTTATTTTTGGGCTGATTGGGGCTCGGGGAGTTATCGCTGGTGTTAATTTCTTTACTATTGATTATCTTATCGCAACCTTATTTTTATTTGTTGTATTTTCAATTTTGATAGTGGTATTTTTATACGACATTCGTCATAAAATTATTCCAGACCCTTTATCTTTGACTTTTGCTATACTCGCATTTATTTCCTTGTTTTTCTTTGATTTTGAATTTGGAGTCTTTAATTTCGTAGGATTACAGATACCGAATGTATGGTCTCTCTTGTCAGGTATTATCGTGCCATTACCTTTTGTAATATTGTGGATTATCTCAAAAGGTGCGTGGCTGGGTCTTGGTGATCCTAAACTCATGGTTGGTATGGGCTTATTATTTGGCATCACCCAGGGATTTTCTTCGGTGTTTGTATCTTTTTGGATTGGAGCATTGTTTGCTTTAAGTGTTGTTATCGTAAATAAACTTTTTAAAAAAACATTGTTACACAGTGGTAAAAAAAGTATAATGAAAGAAGAAGTACCCTTTGCTCCATTTCTTATTTTCGGGACGCTTATTACTTTGGTATTTAATATAAATATTTTTTAAAAATCATGAATTCTCAGAAAAAAATTACATATGCCGGTTTCAGTCTTCTTGAATTTATTGTAGTGATTACTATTTTTTCAATCATGTCGAGTGTGTCACTATTTAACTATTCTGAATACCAAAACACTATTCGTAAAACAAATGTAACGCAGGATATAGCCTTGTCTATACGACAAGCACAGGTCTACGGTATCTCTGCTTCAACAGGAATCGTAGGGCGAGAAGAGCTCGACGAATCAGGTGTTGCAGATGATGTCTTCGGAGATAATCCGTCTAGTAATGCTTTTATTAGTGAACAGATTGCTGACATTACTCAAGATCGAGCTATTCGAGGAGTATCTATTAATTCAGATACTAATTCATTTATCATTTTTGAAGATATTAATGAAAATCGTATTTATGATACCTCAGACGTGATTATTGATAATCGAGCTATTCAGGCAGGTGATATTAATATTGTTGGTGTTGATTTATGTCCTGATGCGCCGAATTGCAATAACGTGCAGACAGATATCGTCGACATTGTTTTCCAACGACCCTATCCGGATGCATTTATTTCAGTAGGCGGAAATCCTGCTGTTACGTATGATTTTGCCTCAATTATTATTAACTCAGGAGGTGATACAAGTAGCTATGTTGAAATTAGCGCTATTGGTAATATTGTTGCAAAGAAAATCTATGAAACATAAAACAAATAAAGAAAAACAGAGAGGTAGGAATCCTATAAATAGAACACAAGGATCTTGCAATACACGTGGCTTTACCCTTATTGAGATTATGGTCTCTGTTGCTATTTTTACCGTGATTATTACTACCGGAATGGGGGCCTTGGTTTCACTATTACGAAATTATGAAGTCACTCAAAATCAAAAAAAAGTTCATGATGGTTTAAATTATGCTTTTGAGTCTATGACACGGGAGATTCGCCTGGGAAAAAACTATTATGCTGGTTCAAATTCCTCTTCTAGTCAAGGGAGTGTTCAGGATGGAGATGCGTCGTCCCTAGGTTTTGATTCTGCGGATGCTCGTGGATATATTCGTTATTATCTAGATGATGGGGCTTTGGTTATGGAGCGTACTGATGCGGCGGTTCTTCCTGATAGTACTAGTAGTCTTACTGATAGTACTCAAGTTACGATTGAAAACATAGATTTTAATGTAGTAGGAACAGGAACCTTTGGTTCAGGAGATTTTTATCAACCAATGGTGTGGATGCAAATTGAGGCATCTGCGACTGGCGATCCTGATGGGCGTACCACAACGATTCAGACCTTGGTATCTCAACGTTCGCTTGATTTTTAATATTATGAAAATATTCTATTCACAAAATAATAAAAAAAAGTTTCATAAAAAAGGTGGCTTTACTTTGATTGAAATGATTATCGCGGTGTTTATCTTTACTATTTCTTTGTCTGCATTAATGACGGTATCTGCGAGAGGTTTGCGGGCAGCACGTCTGGCTCAAAACCAGGTTATTGGAGATTATCTCGCGCTCGAGGCTCTTGAGGGGGTACGTAATATACGTGATGCTGAGTTATTAAATCGTAATCCAACGAGAACTTGGGAAGATTTATTCGATAATAATGATTGTTGGACTGACCATGTAGATGGTAGTTCTGCTGATGGTTGCGGGCTTATTTATGATAGCTCGCCTGTGAGGGTTGATTTATTTCCTTGTCCTATTGGTTCTAGTTCCGAGTGTAATATGTTTTATAACGATTCGACCTATCGATATCTTCAATTCGAGGGAGGCTCGGCATCTGCTGGGTATGAGGACTATAATTTTAATCGAAAGATTCAGTTTACGACTCTTCCAGGAAACTCTGATGAATTAATCGTAACGGTTGTTGTGACATGGGATCAAGGCAAGGGAAGAGTTGAATATACAGAAAACCTCTTCCTTTGGATATAAATATATGACTATCTATCAACTACAAAAAAATAAAGGATTTGTTATTTTATTTGCGGTATTAGTTTCTTCGCTTATATTACTTATTTCTGCAGGTATTTTTAACATTGTTAAAAAAGAGGTGGTATTATCGTCAGCTGCTCGTGAATCCCAGCGTGCATTTTACACAGCAGATTCTGCATTAGAATGTGCCCTATATGCTGATTTGATTGGAGCTATTTCAACACCAAATGGTCCAGGGACACCATTCAGTGTTAATATAGCTCAAACTGATGAAAACCCACAGTCTTTTGATTGTGGAGGTTCTACTATTAATTCAATGCAACTGTCTGAATCAGGAGGTACCCAACAAGTCGGTTCACCTGGTAACCCGGGATATTCACCAGGATATGAATATGCTTATGTAATGAGATATTATAATGACTATGATCCAGGTGGTTGTGCCTATGTTTTGGTTGAAAAAAATGAGAAAGGAACTGATCTAAGTTCTGTTGAAACTCGTATTACGGCTGTTGGTTTTAACACCTGCGTGAATGATTCAGGTCTTACCTCTGGAGTTCAAAATATTCCTGATTTCAATGATCCTACTCTTCTAGAGCGACGTTTGAGTATTACATATAATCAATAATACCATGACAGAACAAGAGGCAAAAAAAAGAATACAACAATTAACGAAAGAGATCACGTATCACGCTGATCTTTATCATCAAAAAGATACGCCTGAAATTTCTGATGAAATATATGACTCATTATGGCAAGAACTTGTTTCTCTGGAACAGGTTTTTCCTCATCTAAAAAAAAATAGCTCACCAACCAATACTATTGGAGGGAAAATATTGAATGGCTTTGAAAAATCTATTCATAAATTTCCGCAATGGTCTTTTGATAACATTTTTGATTTTGAAGGTCTTAAAAAGTGGGAAGAAAAAGTAGTCCGTCGCTTGGAAAAAGAAAATACTCTCCATAATCAAAACTTAGAATATGTTGTTGAACTTAAAATAGACGGACTTAAGGTTATCCTAGATTATGAAAATGGGAAATTTATTCGTGGATCAACTCGTGGCGACGGAAAGGTGGGGGAAAATATTACCGAAAATATAAAAATGATTAATGATATTCCGACACTTATTCATGAAAAAAAATCAATATCTGTAATAGGGGAAACGTGGATTGAAAAAAAAGAATTACAAAAAATTAATAAAGAGCGTGCTAAAAAAGATTTGCCAGCATATGCAAACCCTCGTAACCTAGCTGCTGGAACTTTGCGTCAATTGGATACCTCTATTGTAAGATCACGAAACCTCAAGACGTTTATCTACGATATAAATTCACAAGATAAAACATTTACTCAGCATAGTGATGAATTGTATTTTCTTAAAGATATGAATTTTTCAGTTAATAATGATTTTCTGGTAACGACTTCACTCGAAAAGATTGAAAAATTTTATCAACGCTGGATAAATATTCGACATGATCAAGAGTACGGTATTGACGGCCTTGTCATTAAATTAAATGATAAAAACCTTTGTAAGAAATTAGGTTTCACTGCAAAATCACCCCGCTTTGCAATCGCCTATAAGTTTCCCGCAGAACAAAAAACAACTACCGTATTGGATATACTATTTCAAATAGGAAGAACAGGTATACTTACACCAGTGGCAGAACTTGAACCAGTACTTATTGATGGCTCTATGGTGCGTCGTGCTACATTACATAATATGGATGAGATTGAGCGTTTAAATGTTCGTATTGGTGACACCGTTATTGTTGAAAAAGCAGGTGACATTATTCCAAAGATCAAGAGCGTTATTATAGGCTTACGAGAAGGTAATGAGAAAAAAATAGATATTGAAAAATATGCAAAAGAACATAATCTACTATTACGAAAAGAAATATCTACGGCAGGTGTGACTTCATGGTATCTTGATCAAAATAGCGATGAAATAATAATTCAACATCTTTCATATTTTGTTTCTAAGCGAGCTCTAAATATTGAAGGTATGGGAGAAAAACAAATTCGTGCACTATATGGTGCTGGGTTGATAAGTACTATGGGTGATATTTTTACTCTAGAATATAATGATATTATTTCTCTTCCTTTGTTTAAAGATAAGGCGACTCAAAATTTATTAGATGCCATTAGTAAATCAAAAAAAGTTTCATTAAAAACTTTTATTACCGCACTAGGAATACGTCATGTTGGGGAAGAGGTAGCTGCTCTGTATGCAAAAGAATTCAGGTCTTTGGAGTTTTTAATGAAGGCGAAGTATGAAGATTTGATTGATATTCATGGTATTGGTCAACAAATTGCAGAGTCAACCGTTGATTATTTTTCTCGTAAAAATAATCAAAGAGAAATTGAAAAACTGTTAAACCATCTAACCATACAGCGCGTTGAAGATGAAAACGATGAATATAATGGGTTAATGTTTGTTATTACGGGAACTCTTGAAAACTATTCTCGTGATCAAGTAAAAAAAATTTTAACAAGCAAAGGGGCAAAAGTCTCTAACCATATCAGCAAGAAAATAGATTATTTAATTGCTGGGGCAAAAGCCGGTTCCAAATTTAAGAAAGCAAAATCTCTGGAAATAAAAATTTTAAATGAAACTGAATTTATTTCTCAATTCATAGATAAATAGTTATAAATACTATTTATTCAAAAACAATACCCCAACCTTCAGGCTGGGGTATATTTTTTACAGAGGGAATTAAGAAGACCAGAGCTTAAGACCTTACAAGAATATCAAATACAAGGTATCACTCTGTGTATTTATAC
>CALBVO010000027.1 GCA_937970115.1 Minisyncoccota bacterium
ATGTTTGTAAGCATACATCCCTGAGTTTTTTGTTTGTATGAGGTAGATCCTGCAGCATCAGCAATAGGACTGGCAATCATATATAATATACCGAGATTATTTTCCTCAATAACTGAAATAAATGCGTCATAGTGATGTTCAAGAATAGTTACAAAAATAACCTTCACTTCTATATTATTTCCGTACATTCCGATTGGCGTTCCTAAAACATCTTTAGAATCAACACGGTATTTAATAGGGATGATATGAAGAATTTTTTTATTAGGATATTTTTCAACGAAAAGATTCTCAGATTTTTGAATCACTTCTTCTACATTTTTTTCAGTTATTTCGTTACTTCTTTTTGAAACATCAATTGACGTACGTACGTATTGAGAACAAAGTCCAACACCACCAATAGAAAACCGAGCCTCGGTAATTTTTTGTTTATACTCTTTTTCAGCTTTGCTTAGTAATATAGCTAAAGATTCTGTGGCTTTTTCTTGGTCAACAATATATCCATGACGAAAACCATGAGTAGGTGACTCTACGGCATGAAGGATTTTAAGTGATTGGTTTGCTCCAGATTGCTCGCTGATAACGAGTTTAATAGTATGAGTTCCAATATCTATTCCAATGAGATGTTCACGATTCATAATAATGTATAAGGATAAAAAATAAGCATTTTAATTTTGCTTAAATTGTTGGTAAAAAAAGCGTTCTTGTCTCTCCATTTTAGCACCATGCACGTGTCCTTTCAAATGAAGACAGCTATGAATAAAAAGAAAAACGAGATGGTTGTGATAGTTACGCATATATTTAGCAGCTTCTTTGCGTGCCTGGGACAGGGTAATAATAATCTCACCTGAGGTGGTATCCAAAGGGAAGGCTAGGGTATTCACGGGACTATCTTTTTTTTTCCATACCTTGTGTAGTTGAATAGATTCCGTTTGCGTGGGAAAGACTAAAGAAAGCTCATACTCATTTCCAAGTATAGCTTTTTTAATTAAAGCAAAAGGCAGGATTGGGATCCCGCCTTTTGTTCGCCGAATAATAGTAAAATTTTTGTATTCAGCCATTTCCATAACCTATCGTCGTCGTCCTTTTTTAGGTTTCAGAGTTCCCATTTTTTCTTTCTTTTCGTATTCTGCACGTTTTTCGATTTTATTTAAAGCGTTTGCTTTCTTTTTAAAATCAGAATCGTTTCGGTCAAAGTATCGAAGAGATCGTTTCTTTTGAAGTACTCCAGAAATCTTTACTTTTCGAGAAAATTTTCGAAGAAGCCCAAGATTATTGTCATTTTTTGTTTTTTTAATATCTACGTTTGTCGCCATATAAGGGCAATACTATCACGAACGAGTAATTATTCAAGTGATTTTAAATAAGGTCTTTGGGGTTAATATGGATTTGAGTAGAACGGTTAAAGCTCGTGAGTATATTCCATAAATTATTGTCCTGGAAGTTAATATTCCAAAGTCGTATATTAATGTGTAAAATCATTACCACTTCAACAAAACCTTTTTTATTTCCAGGTCGCATAAGGATATTAGGGTGGTAATCTTTTAATAAGGTATAAAGAGAAATATATTCTTTTTTTGCATATTCCTTTTTTATTGTACGTTTTATTATAATTAGTGTTGTAAAAGGTGGGTATTTGAAATCCTTGCGGTCTGATAATTCGTTTTCTATAAATGGTATATAGAGCCCATCATTAATTATAGGCAATGATGTTTCCAGGATATTTCGTGACTGAAGTAGGGCACTATTCTTTGTCTTTTGTTTAATATGCCCGAGCAGAGAGACGACCTGCGGATTAATACTGTAACTCATTCGTCCAAAATATGAATCTAGAGAAACAACAAGGGAAGTATCAATCTCTTGTAATATTGGTAGGGCTTTTTGTGTACCGATAATAATTATAGATCTATTTGTTGTTTGATATTTATCAGAAATTTCTTTTATCGATTTCTTTGTTTTTGTATGTACGCTATCTATGATATATGTTTCTATTTTTGGAAAGAGGTTTTGTACCTCTTCAAAGACACTTTCGGTTCCAATACCTAACGTTATGAGGTTCCAACTTTGACAGAATTGACAACTATCAAAGGCTGGAAGGGTTTCTCCGGTGATATGACAAATGAATATTCGTTCTTTTACGCGTGTTTTTTTATTGGTCTTTATATAGAGGGAATAGGGATGGCCGGTTTCAGGTGATCGTGCAATATGGCCACAATCATTACATACGATACTGGGGGCAAGTGATTTTCTATGAACATACAGGAATATTTTTTCCTTGTTTCTAATCGCTTTTTTTATACTTTCTCTTGCTTCTTTTGAAATTGCTGAAAATTTCTTTTTTTCTGAAAGGTCTGCAATACGTTCAGCGTCTGTTTGTTTACCTGGTTTTTTGGTGTGCTGGGTGATTAATGTAATGTCTCCTTGTTTAAATATTTTTTTATTAAACGGGGTAATCAATTCAGCGTCTTTTGTCCTGTGTAAATGCCATACCTCAGGTCTTAGGACGGTATCTGCCCAAATACATTCTATGTTTGCGTTTTGCGCATAAATAGCAATAGCATTGCGTAGGTCTACATACGGCGCAGCAATCGTGCGATAGTATTCAGAGGACTCTTGTTCAATAATAATAGTTGATTTATGTACTTGAGGAGTATCAATAAAGATCGCAGTACTAATAATAATCGAATGTTTATCACGAGCAATTATTTCTTGATATTTTTCTTTGAATTGTTTTTTTGTGAGTTCACTATGAAAAAGAAAGCAATCAGATTGATTGTTTTTTTCAAGTTTTAGGAAGA
>CALBVO010000028.1 GCA_937970115.1 Minisyncoccota bacterium
CATTATTGAAACATGATTTTGAAGTCTCACATTATTTAACAGGATTTCGTATGGAGGCATATGATATTGCACATATTCAGGGTGACGCAATGGTCGGTGTTATGGTGGTCTATAATGGGGTAGAGATAGACAGCTCGGAACATCGCGTATTTACGATTCAATCCGTCGACAGGGCGAATGATACCGCAGCATTATATGAGGTTATGAAAAGACGCCTCGCACACCATGAATGGGCATATCCAGATGTTATTGTTGTTGACGGTGGGATCGCACAAAAACGCATTATCGAAAAGGCACTGCGCGAGCAGGATATCAAAATCCCCGTTATCGCAGTAATCAAAGACGAACGTCACAAAGCCCGTGAATTATTAGGGCAAAAAAAAATTGCAGAAAAATATGCACGCGAGATTGTAGCGTTGAATAACGAGTCACATCGATTCGCGTTGAGTCAGCACAAGAAGAAACGAAGTAAACAATTCCTTGACTAATGTACTGGTATCGGTAAATTGAATGAGGGACGTCTTTGTCCTGAAATTAATGAAATCGCATATGGGGACATATGTAAAACTTAATCTTGTTAACAAGAGAAATACTTGGCATTTGGTTTTGCTGTATTTCTGGTAAAACTAAATAGAGACGATTAAGTCAAAAGAGGATCTGCTAGGATCCTCTTTTATATTACTTGCACATTTTTACTAATTGCATATAATACTCCCAGTTGTTCTTTTGAGGGCTTGCTCTCGTTAATTTACAACGCAACAATTCATTGTTGCATTGGGGCCTGTAGCTCATCTGGCTAGAGCGCGTCACTTGCACTGACGAGGTGGCAGGTTCGAGTCCTGTCAGGTCCACCAACAAAAGTAACCAAGTTCTTCTTGGTTATTTTTGTTGGCTGGGCCACAAAGAAATGTCCCTGATGACATTTCCTCAGGGGCTCGAGAGAGGGAATGATATCGAACATAGTGAGATAGATAAGTCAGGATTGTGAGAAATATATTTTTAATGAGCTTGCGAGTATAAAAATAATTTACTCCTAGTCAAGTCCTGTCAGTTTAAAGAAACCACTAATATATGTTAGTGGTTTCTTTTTTGGTGGACTTGAGGAAAAGTTAATAATTTTTTTTCGTAAGTACTCGAAAGGCGGAGCCATACCTGATCGGAGCTGATAGTGAAGCAGGGTAGACGAGTCGGAGTCGAGCATGAAAGTGAGTGATCAAGATGAAGACTTTCATAATGATATTGACGACATTATTGAATCTCACTCTCAATGCTTTGAATACGATAAAAGAAATGGATATGTTCTTGAAAAATATAAATCTTGGTTATTTGTAAAACGATGGAAACAACGAATTAATATGGATAATATCATAATGAGCCTTGCTATAGATTTATATACAATAAAATACTAAATATCACCTTATTTTATTTTGCTGGTATTTTTTATTACAACTTTTAATTAAATTTTTAATATTATATAATTAATTTACTATGAGATTCATTAAATATTTATTACCAATTATTGTTCTTGGACTATTGTCAGTTCAAGATGTATCCGCACTGACCTCTACGATTTCTATGCGGTGCCCTGCGGAATTACAATTAACAGAAAACTTACGTTCAGGTGCATATAATGGGCGTTATCATCCATACACACGAGGTATTGTTACTCAGGCTCATATTTTACAAAAACACCTGAATCGTCTTGGGTTTTCTTCAGGAAAAGAGGATGGGAAACTTGGACCCATCTCAACGGGCGCCATTATGCGTATGCAAGCTTCATTAGGAACCAAGTCAGATGGTATTGTTGGCCCAAATACTCGGGCAGTACTTAATAACTCTTGCACATACCAAAACTTCATAACACCATGCGCAATAGATGTACCTGGATGTGTACTTCCCATAAAAAAAGATAAAATTATTATAGAAAATAATTACTTAAATGACTTTGACTATAAAAATGTACCTTATAGAGTTGATCTTAATGGTCTTTATAACCGAGCAAAAGTTTTCCATGTTTATGGAACGAATGAAACTAAAATTAATTTGGTTGACGGTTTAAACAAAGATTATTCAGATATTGATGAAGATTATCAAGAGATTGTAGTCACGTCACCTAATAGAATAGATAGAGTGACTGGTGGAGGGCTTAGACTCCGTCCCACATTAGATGATGAAATCTATTATTTTAGAACATGCGTCGACACTTATGAAGATATTGTTTGTGGAGATGTTATCCAGTTTAATTTACTTGACAATCAATCATATACAAGAACGTTAGACGCTGATAGAATTAACGCAAACTCAGCTCAACTACAAGCATATGTTGCAGCAAAAGGTTATAATTCTTCATTATACTTTGCCTATAGTAAAGATGAGCGGGATATGGATAGAGCTGTACGAGAAGATGCTGCATCTGAAATTTCTGTAAACTATGATGATGTTGAAATTGTATATGTAGATATGGTAACCTCTAATGGGAACTATATGAAAACAATTAACAACCTCGATGATAATGAAAAATATTATTATGCAGCATGTATTGAGTCTAACGGAAGATTTAGTTGTGGCGATGTCGAAATGTTTAAAACATGGAAAGAAAGTAGTAATAATAATTTCCATAAACCAGACGTACAAACAAGAACTCCTTTTTTGGATAATTTAGGGGTACGTGGCCAAGCAGGGCAACTTATCTTTGAAGGTCATTCAGAGCACAACGACGCAACAAATATTAAAAAATTTTTTGTATACGGACATAATACTGAATTTCTGGACATTGAAAGTAACTACGATAGTTATAATGAAATTAATACAAACTCTGGTATAAAAAAGACAAATTACTCTAATTCACTAGATACAAATTCAGCTGCTACCTTTATTAAGTCTATTACCCCAGTAATCGAAGACTTAAATCAACCGAATTATTTTTCTGCTTGTATTGAATACAGAGACGAAGATAATGATACTCAATTAGCGTGCGGTAATTCTCGACTGTTTGATTATTCAGATACGATAGAAAATTTAGAAAGACAAGCTCGCGATGCAGCTGCAAAAGCTGCAGTATCAGCACGAAGATTAGATATTGAATTATATAATATTGATAATAGGACATATAATAATGCCTTCCCATACATTACTAATCTACAATTAAATACCGGTAATAGTTATTCAATAATTTATCAATCAAGAGGAGATACTTATACTCAATATACATCATTGCAATCAAGAGATGACTTGTTCTGTACCGATAGTACTGGTTTTGTAGGCCATACAAGCTCCGTATTATTCGGTGTGAGTTGTAATTTATAAAACCATTGCAGGGTTTTATAATTTAAATGACAACCCTGAAACCTATTTGATAAACCCTGGTAAATAGATCATATGGTGTGGCTGCTCATTCTCTATGATAATGTCTCGGACCTGGCGAAGTTCGGCCCATTCAAGGTAAAAATAACGCGAAAGTGTTATTTATATTTATTAAAATTTTAAGACTTAATAGTATAATATTTCTATGAGGATACCTTTTGACTATATACTGGATTATGAAAATTTAAATTTAAGAGAAAACCCTAGTTTATATAGGGTAGGTAAGGGCGAACAAGGTGTATTATCTGTCGAGCCATATAAAAGTGAAATATTACCGTACTGGAGGTTCAAAAACCCTGAAATAGCACAAAAATCTGCAAAAAAAATAATAAAATTATTTAAAGAGTATTTAAAAAAAAGATGATTTTGTTGGTGCCGATATGGCACGTAAGTTTTTGCAAATGGGATATACTCGAGCTCGTAGGTACGCTAATCATAAATCAGGTAAAAAGTACTCAAAAGAAAATAAGGCAGAATCAGAGAAAATAGGAGAAATACCACCTTATAAAACACAAAAGAACAGAGATCATCATGTAAAAACTAAAACAAAAAAGTACTATCCTTAGACCATGATCCTATAAAAGCTGAGTCTGCAAAGATATTTTATAAATATTATGTAGATGCAAGAGAAAATAAAAAATATAAAAAGATGAAAAAAGAACATATTGAAAGATATGAAACAAAATAATTCTTTGAAATGCAGAAACAAATTATATTTTGTTCTCTATTTCAAAAACTAATCTCATACTGTATTTCTCTATTGCATTAAATAGGTGTACAGGTAAACTCAAATCATGAAAATAAAAGGAACTACATTTTACATATACGGTAAAAAACCAGTAGAAGAGCAACTCATGCGTAATCCAGATAATGTTATGCGTGTCTTTATTTCTGACAAAATGGCAAAAAAAGACGGCGGATTCCAAGAGTTGCGTAATTTCGCAAAAGAGCATCGCATTCCAATAAATCCTGTTACCAAAGCAAAGATCCAGGACTACGTCGGTGACGTAAATGACCAAGGGGTTATTGCACTCTTGAAACGAGCAGAATATCTAGAATTTGATGAATGGCTAAATGAAATTGACCTCGATGCAATGCCTTGTGTATTGATATTAGATCATATTGAAGACACACATAATTTTGGAGCTATCTTGCGTACTGCAGCAGCCGTTGGTATTGCAGGAGTAATCGTCAGCAAGGACCGTCAGGCACCAATCAATGGGGTAGTTTATAAAACATCTGCCGGAGCATTAACAAATGTTCCTGTCGTCCGCGTTTCAAACATTAACCAAACCATCGCTCGTCTCCAAGAAAATAAATTCTGGATATCAGCGGTTGATATAGATGAAAATGCACGAAAACCTTTGACTATTTGGGATCAAAAATTCGATACACCAACTGCGTTTGTTATGGGAGGAGAAGGTAAGGGGGTGAGCGAAAAAACACGTGAACATGCAGACTTTATTGTTTCCATTCCTATGGAAAATATGGTGGAGTCATTGAACGTTTCTGTTGCAGCAGCTGTTGTAATGTATGAATGGAAACGACAACAATTATTATAAAAATAGCTAGCGCTATTTTTTTTATTTTATAGTGTTATGTTACAATAATTTTATGATAGAAAAAATACAACCATTTATTGATACGTTTATACAATGGTTAATTACAAGCGGACCTCTTGTTCTAGGTATTATTTTAGGGACTTGGATTGTCTCTAAATTAATGAATAATTTCATTGCAAAAATTATACGTAAGGCCGTACCAAGCTCTGCCTTCACAACAAAATCAGCGGAAACAAAACGAGAAGATACCCTGATTAATATTGTCCAAGGTTTTTTAAGAATTTTTATTTGGATAGCTGGAATTTTGGCGGTATTACAGGTGACAGGCGTACCGATTACACCATTATTAGCTGGTGCAGGTATCATAGGAGTTGCTGTTGGTTTTGGATCACAATCATTGGTTAAAGACGTCATTAATGGACTCTTTGTTATTGCTG
>CALBVO010000029.1 GCA_937970115.1 Minisyncoccota bacterium
GCTGTTGGAGCTGATATTGATTATATTTATGTTCAAGAATCTGCTAAGACTGAATCACTAACTGAAGGAAATGATTTAAAGATGGAAACTTATATAGTTTCTAAGGAAATCTTCTTAAGGGAGTCTGAAGAGAAAAACAAAGATTTAGTCGATGGTTCTTATGTATGGAACAAGAAGCCAAAAAGTACTTTTAGAATAATTAAAGAGGTAAAAGGGAAAGACCTCGAAGGGAAATCATACACCGCACCTTTTGATTATTATCAAAATGATCCAGAGGTTGAAAATTCAAAAAACGGATGGAAAATCCTCACCGCAGATTTCGTAACCACCGAGGATGGAACAGGTATCGTACACATTGCACCAGCATTTGGTACCGATGATATGCAATTAGGTGAAATGCATGACCTACCATTTGTACAGCACGTAGCAAAATCAGGGGCGTTTAAACACGTATTTGCCGAAACCATTGATGGCGGAGATTTTGCTGGTATTTTGGTAAAACAAAAAAATGATTTGATGTCAACTGATATTGAAATTATCAAGAGGCTCGCACATGATGGAAAACTATTTTCTAAAAAGAAACTCGTTCACAGCTATCCGCATTGTTGGCGATGTGATACTCCGTTATTAAATTATGCGACCTCGTCATGGTATGTTGATGTCCCAAAAATCAAAGATCAATTAATCAAATCAAACAAACAGGTTCATTGGGTACCCGAACACGTAGGGCAGGGACGATTTGGTAAATGGCTCGAAGGTGCTCGAGATTGGGCGTTATCACGTTCTCGATTTTGGGGAACACCATTACCAGTATGGCAATCAGCAGATGGCGAGGAAACATTCGTGGCAGGTTCATATGAAGAAATGCTGGAGCGGATTAAAACTTCAGGAAATCATTATTTCGGATTGCGTCATGGGGAATCAGAATCAAATATTAATGGGGTTATTAATGCTCAATTAGGTGCAGAAAATCCATTAACTGAAAAAGGACAGCAACAGGTAATTGATTCTCTATCAGAAATCCCGTCCGATATTGATTATATTTTTGTTTCGCCAATTCAACGAACCCAAGAAACAGCCCAAATCATCAAAGATCATTTAGGATTATCAGATGAACAATATATTACTGATGATCGTTTAACCGAAACAAATCTTGGTCTCGAATGGGAAGGTAAAAAATGGGAAGACGCCCATAACCAAGAATATTTTGCCAGCAACGCAGATTTCATCGATTTAAAATTGGCTGAGGACGCAGAATCTATTCATGACGTATATAAACGTTCAATGGATTTTATGTTTGAATTAGAGGAAAAATATAAAAACAAAAAAATCCTCATTGTTTCTCATGGAGGAATTTTGCGAGCTATGGAATTTGCAAATCATCGATATGGACGACCAGCAATGGCCCATGATTTTTGGGATGAATACCGACTACCCAAAAATGCAAAATTATTACCTTTTAGGTTTAAACCATTCCCACATAATGAGGAGTACGTTATCGATATTCATAAACCCTATATTGATGACGTTATTATTGTTGGTGAAAATGGCGATGAATTAAAACGCGTTTCTGATGTGTTCGATGTTTGGTTTGATTCAGCATCAATGCCCTATGCACAACAACATTATCCATTTGAAAACAAAGAATCATTTGATAATTCATTTCCAGCACAATTTATTGCCGAGGGATTAGACCAGACACGTGGATGGTTTTATGTCATGACGGTGATTGGAAATGCATTATTTGATAAGACGCCATTTGAAAATGTTATCGTGAATGGATTAATTCTGGCCGAGGATGGTAAAAAAATGTCTAAATCATTAAAAAATTATCCAGATCCATATGCAATGTTTGATTCGGTTGGTGCGGATGCATTACGTTTGTACATGATTAATTCACCAGTTGTCCGTGCCGAAGAATTCGCATTCTCGGAAAAAGGTGTTCGCGAAGTCTCATCAAAGGTAATGGGGCGATTACGAAATATTGTTTCGTTATATGAGATGTACAAGAGTGATGTAGAGCATGAATCGATTTCTGATTCAAATAATGTTCTGGATCGGTGGATTATGGCTCGATTGGCAGAATTAGAAAACGAGGTTCGATCAGGCCTAGAAAAATACGAACTGGACCGAGCAGTGCGACCAATATTTGATTTTGTTGATGATTTCTCAACCTGGTATATTCGTCGATCACGAGATCGGTACAAGGGTGATGACCTCGGGGATAAAAAGCGTGCACTTGGAACAACGCGAAAGGTACTCATTGAGACAGCAAAAATAATTGCACCATTTGTGCCATTCGTTGCTGAGGAGATTTGGCAATCATTAAAAGATAGTGACATGGCAGAATCAGTGCATTTGGCACAATGGCCAGAAATGCCGGCACCTGGTAATTCAGTTATTGAAATGATGCAATCAGTTCGTGATGTAATCTCAGAAGGTCTACAATTACGTTCCGAGGCTAAAATCAAGGTCCGCCAACCATTGCAGTCATTAACAGCACCGCTGGACGGTATTGATGAGTCCTGTTATCAATTAATTATTGATGAATTAAACGTTAAACATGTTATTGACGGGGAACTATCATTAGATACACATATCACTGATGAATTACAGGCAGAAGGAAACATGCGTGAATTATTACGCCAAATTCAGTCACTGCGAAAATCATCAGGACTAGAACCACATGATATGATTAATCTGGTTATCCAGACTTCGCCTGAGGGGCAGATATTAATGGAAAATTTCAGTGATGAAATTAAATCTACTGCAGGAATTAATGAATTTAATTTCACTCATAATAGTGGGGATGAGATTATGGTTGATAATCTAATGTTTATTATTGCTATTGAAAAATAAAAAAAGCGATCAAGTGATCGCTTTTTTGAGTATATGAATTTGTCGTTAAGCAACTGCTTCTAATACAAACTTTTCTTTTTTCTTTTTACTAGTCTGTGAGACTGTCCTTGATTTGAGAAGTTCTTTGAACTTACGGATTTGATTTCTTTCGGGTGAGATACAATTTCTTTCAGAAACCTTGAATGATTCTTTTTTAATTCTCATATTAAATTTTTTTTTAGGAAATTTAGCTTTAGGTACTGAGTTTAGAAAATTAGTAGCTGCTTCTAATAATTTTTGAAAAGTGTTTGCATGGAGAAAGATTTCGCCGCTTTTATTAAAATTATCTTTATCTACAAAAGATGCTCTGAACATATAATCTTTTTTTACATCTTCTTTATTCATCTTAGCAACATAAACATTGTACGATTTATACATTTACTATGGTTTTTAATTAAACATTGATTTCATTTCAAAATAACATATATATACATTTAATCAAATTTTTTATAAAAGGGTGTGCCGTAGGCACGCCCTTTTAGGACTATTCTTGCACCTCCTGTCTAAAATTTATACACTTGATATATGTCACACGCTATCTATCAAACACCTGCTATTATTTTGAAAACGAAAAATATGCGTGAATCTAATAAATTGATTATTCTGTATACTGAACGTTTTGGTCTCATCTATGCTAGTACGCAGTCAATTCGTGAATTAAAATCAAAAATGCGTTTTCATACCAATACCTTGTCTCTTGTGACGGTTGATCTCGTACGTGGTCGTGATATTTGGAAGATTACTGGTATCCACGAAGAACACTCTTCATTACAATTTGCAGGAACATCATGGTATGAACTTGCTGATACTGTTTCTGGTGTGTTGCTGCGTTTATGTAACGGTGAAGAGGCCCATGAAAAATTATGGCAAGATATTCGTGCCTTATATGCTTTAATTAAAAAACACCAAGAAGGAACCTCAGAAAGTCATGACGTCATAGAAATTATTATGCTCGGAAGAACACTATATCATTTAGGGTATTGGGAAGGCGAAGAACAGTCAATCCATTCAACAGTACCATTCAATCCAGAAAACTATCAAGAAGTAGTAGGTAATAAAAAAATCTTTGTACAAAAAATTAATCAGGGTATCAACAGATCGCAGTTATAAAAATGCAATACATTGTATTTATATGTATGTAACGATATTACTATCTTCTTATCTTGAGGGCTATTTTGCGTTATACTGTAGCCATGAAAGATGACATCACACCTAAAAAGATTCACAAGAAGATTGAACATCTCGAGAGAGATCTTTACGATCCATCCCAAGACCATGCACAGCGTCCTCGACGTCGTATTCATGGCCGTGATATTAATCTGAATCACGAATTTCAGGATGAAAAATATGATGATTTGATTCATGCACGTCCAAAATATAAACTACCTACATCATTGTTCAAAAAGATATTTTTCTCTGTATTAACTTTTTTTATAGTAACCTTATTTATTGCAGGTATTTCGCTCTATGAAGGGAAAAAAACAGTATCTGAAGACCTTATCGCAATGGAAGTTTTAGGTCAGCCATTTGTTGATGGAGGAGAAGAACTTGAATTACAGATTCGTATTCAAAATTTTAACGAACAAGATTTACAATTACCAGATTTGGTCGTTTCGTACCCAAAAGATTCATCAGATGATGCCGAACGTGTATTTCTACGGAGATCGTTGCAAGATATAAAGCCACAAAATCAATCAACCGAAGAATTTGATGTTGTATTATTTGGTCAAGAAGGTGATACTCGAAAGATTGATGCAACTTTGGAATATCGTATTGATGGATCAAGTTCAATTTTCGTGAAAGATGTACAGCATGAGGTCATTATTCGCTCAACACCAACCCAAGTCCTTGTAAATGCTCCTGATACTATTGTACGCAATCAAGAAATTACTTTTAAGGTTGATGTTTCATCAAACTCTAATAATCAAATTAATAATACCTTATTAAAGATTGACTATCCTCGAGGGTTTGAATTTATTCGTGCAAATATTGAACCAGATTTTAATACTAATGCTTGGTATTTTAATAATATTAGTACTGAACCTCAGGTTATCGAAGTCACCGGAAAATTGGCTGCACTAGAAGGTCAAGGTCAGTCCTTTAATGTTAAGTACGGAAAACAAAATCAATTTAATAAAAATCAATTTGAAACGGTATTTAACGCACTTACTCATACGGTTGATGTACAAAAATCATTCATTGAAACCTCGCTCGTAGTTAATAATTCAATAGAGGCACTCTCGTATGTTCGTGGAGGAGGAGACCTTGATGTCACTTTGATGTATGAAAATACTCTATCAGAAACATTAGAAAACATTGTATTGGAGGTTGAATTGGATGGAGATCTCTATGATCCTACTGCCGTCCGAGCGCAACGTGGATTTTATGATTCAGGGCGAAAGGTACTTATATATGATAAAACTACTTCAGAAGAATTTGCTCTTTTGAGTCCTGGCGAAAAACGAGAGGTTGGATTCAAACTTTCTGCAAAAGATTTAGTTAGTGCTAACGAGATATTAACAAATCCAGAGGCAATTATGACCGTGAATGTTCAGGCAACTGAAGGAAACGCTAATAATCGGCAAGCATTAGCTGTCGCCAGTCATACAGTCCAAGCAAATTCTGACTTGTCATTGGTAACAAAAACTCAATACTATGACGGACTCTTTAAAAATGAAGGCCCAGTACCGCCACAGGTCAACATACCTACTAAATATACGTTGGTATTCCAGGTATTAAATTCTTCTAATGCTATTGAAGATGGAAAATTACGAACGACTTTGCCGCCTTATGTAGAATGGCTGAACGCTGTTGCCCCATCAATTGAGAGAAAAAATGTTTCATTTAATACGCTTACTCGTGAATTGGTCTGGAATATTGGAGATATAAAAGAAGGTGTCGGGGTAGGTAACAATATGCCAAAACAGTTATCAGTTCAAGTCCAGGTTACACCATCAGTGAATCAAATAGGGGAAACCGT
>CALBVO010000030.1 GCA_937970115.1 Minisyncoccota bacterium
CCTTACAAGAATATCAAATACAAGGTATCACTCTGTGTATTTATACATAGAGCTTCTTATATCTTACAATGGAATAGACAGACCACTGAAATATTATCGAAGTAACAAATACCCCGTGACTTTAGTCCGGGGTAGTTTATTACGCTTCAATAACTGAAACAGTTTTCTTTACAACAGTATCACCGTTGAAATGTTTTTTTCGTTTAGAACCAAATTTTACAATTCCATCCTTAAGAGCGAATAGAGTATGGTCTTTACCAACACCCACATTTGCTCCGGCCATAATTTTTGTTCCACGTTGTCGAACAATAATTGAACCGATTTGTGCTGATTGTCCGTCAGCTAGTTTCGTTCCTAAATACTTTGGATTCGAATCTCGGAGGTTTTTTGCCGAACCACCGGCTTTTCTATGTGCCATATATAATTACTGATCCTTATATATAAGAATCTTTGTAGTATACTTAGTGTTAATAAGAGAAAGTCAGGGTAATGGGTCCTGAAACCTTCAGAGTAACATGCGGATTATAGACAAAGTACACAAAAAAATCAAGGAATTAGTACACCACAAGTGGTTTGACGAAATAATGTGGCTTAGCATTATTATGTTTATGGGGTTAGGAATGTTTTCATTAGGAATATTATACGAACGAAAAAAATATGATAATAATAACCCTATAACTATTGAATATGATCAAGAAGCGATTGATCTATGGGAAGAATATCAAAATATTAAATCAGCGAATCAAGAATTTTTTGCATCAAAAAATGGCTCAGTGGTGTATCCAGTTGGCTGCACAAAAGGGAATAAAATCAAGGAAGAAAACAAGGTGTTTTTTGAAAATGTACAACAGGCGATTGTACAAGGTTATCGCGAGGTGGAAGGTTGTTAATAGGTATTTTCTTTTTTATAACTAAAAAAGAAACAAAAAAGTTTTTGATCTCACAGCAAACTTCTAAAAACTACAAAGAATTTCTGATATTTCAAAACTCGCCTAAGGGCTCAAACAGTTGAAATATTTTCAGAAATTCTTTTTTGTTTTAGACAAAGTTTTTATGTAGGCTCGTATGTAAAAAGTCGAGCTATTTAGCTCGACTTTGATTTTTTATAATTATTTTAATTTCCTACATTTCACCTGGTTTATCAGTGGTTGTTATTGCGCCGTAAGTAAATTTTTTTCGGGTAGTGTAATTCCTACTTTCTCCTACCCAGTTTTTTAATTTTTTGATAATTTTAAATTTTAGTTCAACATTATTTATTTAAACTGTATCACAAAATCCTAAATTGTTCACCTAGATTTTCTTTTAAAATGTTTAGGATTACTTCAGGTGAAACATCGTCATAAATCCTAAATTGTTGTTTATACATTTTCCCGGTAACCGTCATGAGGTGGCATCCAGATTCCGAGGTTAATTTAACCGTTATTCGGTGGTCTTTGCGGCCTTTTATTGAAATAATAATTCCATAGCTGGTATTGGTGATATTTTGCTTTTTTAATAGCTTATTTATTATTTTGACTGGCTCTATGGCTGTTGTTTTACTACCTCTCATAGGGATACTTTAACATAGTTGACAGGTTTTGTGGTTCTGATATTCTTCCTTATTCAAAACAATTCTTTAATTTAATAATTTACTTAAAAAATGCAAAAAAGCACAAAAAAAACAGCAAAACCAACAATGTCAAAAAATGCAAGTATTCAAGGTGGAATCCATTCTATACCAGAAAAAGCGACGTCACGGATTAGACGCCAACGAACGAATGGAGCAGCTGGATCGCATACAAAAAAAGTATATACAACATACTTTGGCACCGAACGTGCTAGGCGTTAGATAGTAAGATTGTAATAATCAAGTCCGAGAATATCTCGGGCTTTTTTTGTTAATAAATTCAGCTATAGTGTAACCATGTCACAGAAATTCAATCTCCAATCAAAATACCAGCCGGCAGGTGATCAACCAAAGGCCATCAAGACCCTTGTCTCTGGTCTTAAAAAAGGTCAGCAAAAACAAACTCTATTAGGAATTACCGGATCGGGTAAGACCTTTACCATGGCAAATGTGATAGAGCAGGTTCAAAAACCAACCTTGGTGATTGCCCATAATAAAACCCTGGCGGCACAATTGGCACAGGAATTTCAGGAATTTTTCCCAGATAATGCGGTGCATTATTTTGTATCCTACTATGATTATTATCAGCCCGAGGCATATGTAACGGCCAGTGACACCTATATCGAAAAGGACGCCCAGATTAACGATGAAATTAATCGCCTGCGTCACGCAACCACACAATCATTACTCATGCGTGATGATGTTATTATTGTTGCGTCGGTTTCGTGTATTTATGGTCTCGGTTCTCCTCAGGAATATTTTGATAAAAACTTCTTGATCAAAGAAGGTGAAAAATTATCCAAAACTGACATCATGCGTCGTCTGGTTGAAATTCAGTTTGATCGAACAACTGCTGATTTAACACCTGGTGCATTTCGATCAATAGGAAATACGGTTGACATTATGCCGACCTCGTCCGAGAAAATTATGTATTCAGTAGATATCATTGGTGGGAAGGTAGATCAGATCCGCGCCATCAATCCGGTATCAGGTGTGATCCTCGAGGAGGTCGATCATGTCGTTATTTTTCCTGCGAAACATTTCATGACCGATGGCGAGAAAAAGGACCGTGCTATGGAATTGATTAAAAATGAGCTGAAAGAATCTCTGAACCAATTTCAAAAAGATAGTAAATATTTAGAATATGATCGTCTGAAACGTCGTACCGAATACGATCTGGCAATGATCCGCGAGGTTGGCTATTGTAGTGGAATCGAAAACTATTCACGGCACCTCTCGGGCAAGGCAGAAGGCGAAGCACCAGATACCTTGATCTCATATTTTCCACATGACAAAAACGGTAATCCAGAATTTCTGACGATTATTGATGAATCGCATATGACGATACCGCAAATTCGCGCGATGTATCGTGGTGACCAGGCCCGCAAGGAGAATTTGGTCCAACATGGATTCAGACTACCGTCTGCAAAGGATAATCGACCATTACAATTCCATGAATTTGAGGAACGTGTAGAGCAACAGGTCTATGTATCGGCAACACCAGCTGATTACGAACGAGAGGTCTCAGAAACTCTCGTAGAGCAGATTATTCGACCAACAGGACTATTGGATCCAATCGTCGAGCAACACGGGGTAAAGGCGCGACTAGAGGACGATTATCCAGGACAAATCCAGGATTTCATCGCGCAGGCAGAAATCGATATCGCCAAAGGCGGACGGGCCCTCGCAACAACATTAACGAAAAAAATGGCCGAAGATTTATCTAGTTATTTAAAGGATCGTGAAATCAAAGCAGAATATCTGCACAGTGATGTTAAAACCATGGACCGAATTAAAATCATTACCGAATTCCGAAAAGGGGATTTTGATATTCTGATCGGGGTAAACCTATTACGTGAAGGACTCGATATGCCCGAGGTCACGTTAATCGGGATTCTCGACGCGGACAAGGCCGGGTTCCTACGATCAAAAACATCACTCATTCAAACGATCGGTCGTGCCGCCCGTAACCAGGATGGACGCGTAATTGTGTATGCTGACGAAATGACCGAGGCACTGGAATTTGCTGTAACAGAGACCGCACGACGTCGGAAACTACAGATTGCTCATAATAAAAAACACGGCATTACCCCCGCAACGATTAAAAAGACCATTCACGATATTACCGAGCGCATGCAATCAGAACACGTACAAACCGTAATTTCGGAATTGGATACTGATCTGGCAGCATTTGGTGGGAATATGAAAAAACTGATGAAATATAAAAAACGGGCTATGAATGACGCGGTGAAGGAACTTGATTTTGAGAGGGCGGCTATTATCCGAGATCAGCTTATCCAACTAGAAGGTCGATTGGGAGAAAAATAAAAACCATAGATTTTCACCTAGGGTTTTTAAACTCTTATCTTGTTGTAATATCTTTGATTGCTTTAACTATATATTTGCAAATAATTCGCAAAATAGTATCTTGGTATTATATTCAGATAATTCGTATCAATTAGTATATATTATGAAAAAATCAATTATTATAGCAATCGTTATATTATTAGCATTAGTAAGCTTCGTCGCAAGCAAAAAAGATAATAATCTCCTTACAAAAGAAGATCAGAAAAACAAAGTGGCAACAACTATATTCCCGCTTTATGATATAACCCGGCAAATTGCTGGTGATGAATTTGAGGTGGTACTATTACTTCCGGCAGGGGCTTCACCTCATACTTTTGATCCACAGCCAAGTCTCTTAAAAGAGTTACAGGAATCAAAAGCAATTTTTGCTATTGGGTACGGATTAGATAATTGGTCTACGACCATTGCTCAATCTATTAATGCACCAATTATTCCGCTTGATCATAATATTGATCTACGTGCTACGGTAGATGAACATGATGAACATGACGATAATGATCACGACAATCATGTAGGCCATAATCATGGACCTATCGATCCGCATTATTGGCTTTCAATTCATAGTGCAGAACAAATTACTACGAATATTGCAAATGAATTATCAGAACTAGATCCTGCAAATGCAGATCTCTACCAGAATCGTGCAGAAACATATAAAGAAAAACTAGAATCTTTGGAGGATGAGTTAGAAAATAAAACCCAGTCACTTTCAAATAAAAATATTATTTCTTTGCATGATGCGTGGTATTATTTTGCTGAAGAATTTAATCTAAATCTTGTTGGCACATTTGAACCATCAGCAGGAAAAGAACCAAGCCCTAGATATATTTCAGAACTTAAGGATGCCGTAGATAAATATGATGTATCTACATTATTTATGGAGCCGCAACTATCTCAAACTTCTATTAAATCTTTTACCAATGATAATAATCTAAGTATTGCCATAATTGATCCACTTGGCGGGGTAGAGGGACGAAATAGTTATATTGAACTTATGCGTTATAACGTTGATCAAGTGGTAACAGCCTTAAATAAAGAATGATGAATGTAGTTGAACTTAATAATATATCGTTTGAATATTCAAAAGATATATCTGTTATAGATAATGTTTCATTCTCTATACCTGAAAAACAGACAACCATGCTGATTGGACCAAACGGTTCAGGAAAGACAACACTTCTAAAAATAATGATTGGGTTATTACAGCCAACATCAGGAACTATTCGTGTATTTGGAAAGAAACCAAAAGATGTAAGGAATGAGATAGGGTATGTTCCTCAAAAATTATATTTTGATACTACCTTTCCTTTGTCAGTGATTGAATTCCTAAGTTTTTCTGATAATTCTTCAAGGGAGAAAATTATGGAAGCCCTAGAAAGTGTCGGTGCCACAGACCTGATGTCTTCACGTATTGGAGAACTATCAGGAGGGCAATTACAACGAACCTTGATTGCAAGAGCTCTTCTTGGAGCACCTAAAATACTGTTTCTAGATGAGCCAGTGAGCGGTATAGATATTGGAGGTGAAACTGATTTCTATCAGTTAATAAAAACAATTCAGGATAAACATGACATAACTATTATTATGGTTTCCCATGAGGTGAATGTGGTTTCTCAAATTGCAGACCAGGTGATTTGTATTAATAAAGAAATGTTATGTAGCGGATCACCCGATACAACCTTACTACCAGAATTAATAGAACAATTATATGGAAAAAATGTTTCTCTATATAAGCACCAATGTAAATAATTATGTTTGAATTACTACAATTAGAATTTATGCAACGAGCGTTTATTGCAGGTCTTGTTCTGGCTCCTTTGCTTGCGGTACTTGGGTCTTTTGTAACACTTCGTAAAATGTCATTCTTTGCAGACGGAATAGCGCATGCTTCGTTATTAGGTGTCGCTATATCAATCATTGCAGGCATAGCCCCCTTTGGTGGAGCACTAATTATAGGGATAATTTTTGGAATACTTATATTTCTTTTAGAACGATATACATCTGTGACATCTGATGCTGTTATAGGAATAATATTTACTACTGGATTAGCTCTTGGAATTGTTCTGATTTCTCTTCAGCCGGGCTATCAACCTGATTTAATTAGTTTTTTGTTTGGAAACATTCTGGCTATTACATGGGGTAGCGTAAGGACGATTGTTGTTTTATCTATTGGAATATTATTAATAATATTTCTTATGTTTAAAAAACTTACCTTAACATCGCTTTCAGAAGAGCTCGCTTGGACATCAGGGATATCGACAATGTATGTTAATTTAATATTTTATATTTTACTTTCAGTTTCTGTTGTCTTGGGAGTTAAACTGTTAGGTATTATCTTGGTGAGTGCTCTGGTGATTACGCCACCAGTCACAGCGAAACTGGTGATAACTTCATTTAAGTCATATGTCATATGGTCAGTTATATTCTCTCTGATGGCATTTATTGGTGGACTCTTTGCCTCATATTATTTTGACCTTCCTTCGGGGGCATCAATTGTTCTTATGGCAACAAGTATTTTTATTCTTACAATGTTCTACTCAAGATTTCTTAAAAGTAAATAATCCTAAACCACTGTATAAAAAACTTATAACCAAGGTTTTTTATTGCAACAAATGAGGAGAAAATACAAAAAGAGAAAGCCTTGCTTTTTCTTTTTGTATTTTCTTTGAGTTCTATTAGAGCATAGAATCTAAATATTCCGACCGCTCTGCGCCGGGGTTTTTTATTATGGAAATCTATACATAAAAGAAGTAGAAAATTAAAACGCTATTGTGGA
>CALBVO010000031.1 GCA_937970115.1 Minisyncoccota bacterium
GGACATGAGTTGTCCAATTCGGACGATGATTGTCCGAGCGCCGAAGCTGACAACGAAATCTATTTATTTTAAAATTTATTTCTTTAAACTATCTGCAACACCTTTAACCGCATCCAACACCTCAACCGGTAACATCCAAATAGTCGTATTAGATTGATCTGATGATAAATCATTAACCGCCTGTAATGTTCGCAGATGCATTGCCCCTGGTGTTGTATTTAAGGTGTGCGCCGCCTCAGCCAGATTATGAGCTGCTTCTTTATCTCCTTGAGCCTTGATAATCACGGCACGTTTTTCACGTTCAGCTTCTGCTTCTTTTGAAATAGTTCGCTTGAGATTATCTGGAATAATCACATCTTTTAATTCCAACATTTCAACATCAATTCCCCATGGATCAGTTTTAACATCGAGACCTTGTTTGATCGTTTCTGCAATTTCGTTTCGTTTTTGCAGCAACTCATCAAGAGTTCGTTCCCCAACTGAGTTACGCATACTGGTTTGTGCTAGTTGAGAAACTGCGTATCTGAAATCTTCTACCTCGATAATTGATTTTGGTGCATCCATAATTTTGTAGTACACCACGGCATTAATCTGCACCGGGATATTATCACGTGTGATGACCTCTTGGTTTGGTACGTCTACCGTTTTTGTACGAATGTCTACCTTGTACATTTTTTGTATCACGGGAATGATTGGTCGCCATCCAGGCATACGTGTACCAGTAAATTTACCCAACGTAAACACCACACCACGTTGATATTGATTAACTTGTTTAATAATAGAAAAGAAAAGGATGAGTCCAATTCCAATAATGTATCCGAACATATATATTTTTTAAATTAATGAGTAAGTTCCTTAATTATATCACATAAACATTTTACAATTTTAAAGAAATAGTGTGTACTGAAAGATAAACAGAATAATAACATGGTGTATAATAATAACTATGAAACCTGATATCAATGACATTTATAAATTGATGCGTAAAAGTCCAACAACAAAAGAAAAAGACTTATTACAAAAAGCCTATGATGTTGCCTTTGATGCACATAAGGAACAAAAACGTGCCAGTGGTGAACCGTATTTTAATCATGTATTTGCAACGGCACGCAATCTTGCTGAATATGGACTTGATACTACAACGATTGCGGCTGGTTTTCTGCATGACACTATTGAGGATACACCTGTAACGGAAGATGAAATACGAAATCAATTTGGTGATGAGATTGTTTTTTTAGTGAATGGTGTAACTAAACTAGGAACCCTTAAATACCAAGGACAACAACGTCATGTTGAATCATTACGTAAATTTTTTATTGCAACCGCAGAGGATTACCGTGTGGTTATTATTAAGCTCGCTGATCGATTACACAACGCGCAGACCCTTGAATTTGTTAAGCCAGAAAAACAAAAACGTATTGCACTGGAAACTATTGATATTTATGCACCACTTGCCTACCGATTAGGAATGGGGCGTATGGTTGGGCAACTACAAGATGCAGCCTTTCCTTTTGCCTATCCTGAAGAAGCACAAATGGTGGAAGACCTCATGAAACAAAAAAAGAATCTTAATCAAAAATATCTTGAAAAAGTTTGGCGAACGCTGAAAACAGAAATGGCAAATCATGATATCAATGATTTAACAACGCACCAACGTGTTAAGGGTCGTTATAGTCTATGGAAGAAATTACAAAGGAAACAAATGGATATTGAACAAATGTACGATATCGTTGCCTTGCGTGTTATTGTTCCCGGTATTGATGATTGCTATCGTGTTCTAGGGATTATTCACTCGAAATGGCGACCACTTCCAGGACGCATCAAGGATTACATCGCATTACCAAAGGTCAATGGTTACCAATCAATTCATACGACAATCTTTACAGGAGATGGTGGAATCGCCGAAATTCAAATTCGAACCAAAGAGATGCATGAATTTGCTGAATACGGTTATGCTGCTCATCATGTATATAAACAACGTGGGTCAACAATCACTGACAAACACTCTCTTTCTTGGTTAAAGGAGCTTAAGGAACTTGAAGGATCAGGTCAGGACAAAGATTTCCTCAAGGAGTTACGCACTGACCTTTTTGAGGATCGAATTTTTGTTTTTACGCCACAAGGTGATGTTATTGATCTACCAAAAGATGCATCAGTGATTGATTTTGCTTATGCTATTCACAGTCAAATAGGAAACGAAGCAGAGTCCTCGGTGGTTAATGGTAAATATTCACCATTAAAAAGAATCCTTCACAGTGGAGATATTGTTGAAATTAAGACAAATAAAAAAGGAACACCTTCAGGAAAATGGTTACCTTATATTAAAACAAGTATGGCTCGAAAACATATTGAAAAATATTTAAAAGAAAATAGTCTCTGGAATAAATTTTTTAATTAAAAAACACCAATTGGTGTTTTTTTAAAGGGTTTAATCGATTTGCTGCAAAACAGCAACATGACTCGGAAGAGATCTTGAGTAGGTACAAAATTCATAAGTTGAATTTTCAGGGGTTTTTAATTCTGGGCGATATATTAATAGATAACGTGCTCCAAAACAATGACCACTATTATTAAGAGTGAAGTAACCATAACCATAACGATCTACTGATGTATGTGCTGGTAATCCAGTATTCAAAGGATCAATAGGAAGATCAATACCTAATTCCTCTTCAAGTGCTAACCAGCTACTTGAAACTTGATTATTAAAAGAATTTTGTGTATTAGTCGCTGAATAAGCCCAGCCACCCAGAGGAAAGGGATAATGCCCGTTATCAATATTGTATAACTCGAGTGCTGTTTGTATTTCTCTCATATGTAATTCTCGTTTTACGTCACGTGCCCTGGCTCGAGCGTCACTGAGAGTACCTGCAATGATTGTTGCTAGTACGCCAATAACAGAGACGACTACTAATAATTCAATAAGTGTGAATCCTTTATTTTTCATAAATATGATTAGTTTTTTATTAGCCAAATATTTTTCCAAAGAATCCTTTTTTCTTTGGTTGAGTAGGTATGTATTGTGTTTGTTGTTGTGGTATGTATTGCTGTTGATTATATTGTTGAAATTGTGAGGTGTTTTGATATGAGCCTTCTTGATGTTGCCTATACTGAGAAGGGTTTGATTGTATATCTTTTTCTTGTGTTGGTTCAGGGTATATATCCTCTTGATTTTTAATATACGTTTCTGATTGATGATTATTATCTTCTAAATTTTTAAAATCCGAAATATCATCTAAAACTATATGATCGATGCTTTCTATTTTCTGCTCTGGAGCTGAGTATTCAGGATAAGAAATTTTTTCAATTGCTGGAGCTGGAGCTGGAGCTGGAGCTGGAGCTGGAGCTGGAG
>CALBVO010000032.1 GCA_937970115.1 Minisyncoccota bacterium
TATCGGGGTGTGGTGTAACGGCTAACATGCTCGTTTTGGGTACGAGTGACTCCGGGTTCGAATCCCGGCTCCCCGACTTTTAAATAAAGAGCTTAAATACAAATGTATTTAAGCTCTTTATTTATTCGGGGGCCGGGATTCGAAAGACGGTGGCTGCGAAAGCCAATCGAACGATAATGAGATTGTAGCCGAGTCAGGGTCGTGAGCGATATATTTATAATGAACGAATAGTGAATATATAAATAATCGACTCCTGACCGAATCCAGTTCCGTTAGGTTTATGCCCTTGCGGTAAATCCCGGCCAGCTAAACTTGGGCTTCTAAATAATTCATAACACTATTCCAATTAGAAAATTTCTCTGTACCAAAATGAATATGCTCACCTTGAAACTGTGAAACACCATTATGTAAACGGTCATCAATAATATAATCACCTATGTTAAGGTGTTTTTGGCTTGAAAGAATTAATCTTCTTTCCATATAGGGTAGATATTTAATAACCCAGTTATATTTATCAGACCATGCAGTGTCATTTCCCCAACTTGGACTTGAAAGAATATATACATCAAATAACTCAAATAATTTTTCTACAGCTACAAGGGCGCCTGGCATAGGTGGCATTTTTGAAAAAATATTAGGACACTGCGGATATTTGCCTTTATATTTTTCTTTTTCCTCTTTAGTTAAAGCTTGAACTCCGGCATCAAAATCAACAATTACACCATCCATATCAATATATAGTATTTTTTTCATAAACTAATTATACCTATGTTTTTAATTACTTGACAAATATCTCACTTCGTGTATTATACATTATGTGAGTGGCGCGAGTTATCAAACGGTAATTTTTTATAGCCATTAACATCCTGCAAAAAGAGACCTATTTTATAGGGCTCTTTTTGTTTGTCTAAAAAATTTAATATGTGCTTTTCATTATTCTGTATATTGCTACACTACAGATATGTTTATAGAGAGTCCTAAAACTCTTATGATGTTTGGTGCCTTTGATGGTATACATCCAGGTCACGAATACCTGATTAATTTCGGCATTCAACACAGTTCAAAAATAATAATTGTAGTTGCTCAAGATTCAATCATCGAAAAGAACAAAAAACAAAAACCTATACACAAACTAAATGTACGGATGCGACATCTTTTAAAAAAATTTCCCCAAGCAACTATTATTCCAGGAGATATACAACAAGGAACCTGGGCAGCTATTAAGGATCATAGGCCTGATACAGTTCTTGTTGGTTATGACCAAACAAGTCTTCTGGAAGCTCTTAAAGATATACAGATTAAATACAACCTTGAACTTATTCAAGGAAATTCTTTTTTTCCCAAAAAATATAAATCAAGTCTTTTACGAACAAATAATTAATTTTATCTAAATTCAATTTATTAACATAACAAAAAAACTGCGGTAGCAGTTTTTTTAAAATAGATGTATATAATGAGTCTATTACTCTTCGTAGTATGTACCGGCAATTTTTAGATATTCATCTTCAGAAAGATCCTTCAATTCTGATATAGACATTTCATAAAATGGATTGTTTGCATCAAAAATAGGTGTATATCCAGCGTTAATAAGCTTTTGATCAATTGCTTGTTCTGACAAGGTTTCCCAGTCTTTTGTAGTTATAATATCATGAGGATTTTGTTCTGCTGATTCATGATCAAATGCCATACTATCACCGAAATAATCTCCAGCCATTGCCTCAAAAGACTTACTTGAAAGGGATTCAATTTCTTGAACACTCATTGTGTAAAATGGATTATTTGGATCAAAAATAGGATTTTCCCCAGCTGCGACAAGCTTTTGATCAATTGCTTGTTCCGAAAGAGTATTCCAATCTAATTCTGTGATAATAAGATTGAAACTTTTATCTGTAGAAAAATTCTCAATTGCAGTAATGTTTAAATTTTCAAGACCTTCTGCAAAATGAACCGGGGCTACACCACCGATAATGACCATTGTAACAAATACAATCATCATTTTTTTAAAAATGTTTTTTTTCATAATAATTAATTTAATATCTATCTTCGAAGACAATATTTAGAGTATATAATACACCTTGATATTTCTTATTGGTACAAGGGATCTCTTAATAGAGTTATATAAAACATTATCATTAAAAGATGTCAATATTATATATTATATTTTAAATAATGTCTAGTAAAAAAATATTATTATGGTTTAATTTAAAAAAATATGTGGATAACTATTTGATTAAAAACTCTTCATTAATTTGTAGGATGAACTTCTCAATCAAAACAGGGTTGTTCTTGCCTCACTTAAAATAATAAACACAGACTTTTGTCTGTGTTTATTATTTTTGTGCACGATGTGGGACAGTGTTCGAACAAATTTGTTAGAGATTAATTAAACATAGATAAAAGAAAACCACTCAATGAGTGGTTTTTGTAATATTTAATTATCATAATGCCATGAAGCATCAAAGACAGGGACAAGAAAATGTTTTCCTTGTAAATCATTTTCACGAGCAATATCAACAGCAACGTCAAAGCCAGCCAATCCAGTTCTACCAAAGTCCTTTAGACCTGGGAGATTGTGAGTATCTAATTGAGTTACCTTGTTACTATAAGCTGATGGTAAATTACCTATTGCTTCCAAAAAATTAGCATCAATATAATCATTAGTAACTAACTTTATATAATTTAGATACCCTAAGGACTGTTCCAAGGCAGGTGCAGCAAAAATTGCTTTTGCAGGAGTCGTTCCTGGTAGATTATGTCTTTCAATTAATTCTGGATTAACAGAATCAAAAATTCGCTCATATTTACCAGGAAATTTCTTTCTATAAGCAAAAGCAGAGCTCACAGCCTCAAATCCAATAGCTTTTACATCTCTATTCATGGCTTTGAACATTTTTGCCATAGGCAAAGTTGTTGTACCATTTCCTAAAGGGCAAATTACAAAATCTGGCATAACTCCAGCCTCTATTGTTTCATATACAAAGCTTTCAAAGGCTGTAATTACTGTTTGGTTTAAACATGAGCCTCTTCCAGTAATTGAACCCATTACATGATTAAGGTATTTTGCATTAGGGTTTTTAGCCATAAAGCTCTTAACGAACTCTGGAAAACCATTAACATAGTCTTCTTTTGGCGTTAAGCAAATTTCACTTCCAGCATCAATTATTGCTTGCTCTCGTGCTTTTTCTCCACCAGCAGGAACTGCAATTTTTATTCTATAGCCAAGTGCTGTTGCAATTGCTGCTGCAGCTCGACCTCCAGATCCAGATGTTGTTTCCAACAATAAGTCTCCAGGCTGAATGATTCCAAGGCATTCTTTCAAGTATATAAGCTTCGCAAATACTCTTGAGTAATGACACTCTCCATAAGGTAATAAATAATCTAATTTAAAGTGATATATGTTACCTTCAAATTCAATAGTTTTTATTGGTGAGTTTTTAACTGCATCCAAAATTACTGTATACTTGTTTCTTCTTTGATTAGTCATAATGTAGTTATTAAGTTATAAATTTATTTCACTATTAATATAACATTCGTCAATTATACTGTAAAAGAAATTTGTGTCATAAGTATAAAAACTACCTCTATTTTGTTTATACATAACGATATAAACTGTTGAAAATATTTCAACAACAAGGTACAATATACCCATGATTAAGGAAAATTTAGCGAAAATAGGACTCAACGATAAGGAAATCACCATATATACGGTGATTATTGAGTCGGTTAAGATTACCGCACAAAAAATTGCACAAAAAACTGGTATCAATAGAACTACCGTTTACAGCACCCTGAAACAATTACAGGAAAAAGGTTTTATTACAGAAGACCAGGCAGGAGCTAGTCGTTATTTCATGACAACTGGTAAAACTGAATTACAGGAGGTGTATAGAAAAGAAGTTCAAAAAATCAAAGACAAGAAAGAGGTCTTTACTGAATTAATAGCTGAAATAGAGTCGCTTCCTAAATCAACATCATATTCAGTACCAAAAATTAGGTTCTACGATGAGATTCACATAAAAGATGCCTTGTATAACCAACTACCCAAATGGATAGAATCAGCTGATACTGATGACCAGAAACAATGGTGGGGGTTTCAGGACGTGTCTATGCCAGAGCAATTCGAAGAGTGGTTTCATCATCACTGGGAAATATTTCCTGATGACTTTGGTACGAGATTGCTTACTAATGACAAAGGGCATGAGAAAGTTATATCTGAGAAAATAACTGATGAACGTAGGCAAATCAAATACCTTCCTAATTCACAGCAATTTACCTCTACTCAGGCAGTATTGGGAGATTATGTATTGTTTGTTATTACCAGTTCAAAACCACGCTATATGATTGAAATTCATGACAAGGTAATGGCACATAATATGCGTGAGATGTTTAAACTATTATGGGAGAAAATCTAATTGTTCGATTTGCCTTATATTTCCCACATTGTGTTAAAGAAAAAATCCTTATAAATAAGGGTTTTTTCATGTGTGCGGGCGGAGAGAATCGAACTCTCGTCCTCTGGTTGGAAGCCAGATATTCTACCACTAAACTACGCCCGCAATTATTACAGCGTTCGTAGATTAGTTTGACGAGATATCGATTCGAACTCTCCTTCAGCGTGACATTGAGTCACCCTTCAGCTAGTTGGAAGCCAGATATTCTACCACTAAACTACGCCCGCAATTATATTTAATCGTTCCTAAGAACAAAGATAATATTAGCAAAGACACTAAAATATGCAAGACATTATTTTCAAAAGAAAAAACCCTAAGGGTATTTTTTCTAAAAGGATTAATTTCCTGCAACAGCGTCTTTGGTTTTTTTACCAAATTTAAGTTTTGGTACTCGTTTTGCTGCAACCTTAACCATTTCTCCTGTTCGTGGGTTTCGTGCTGTTCGTGCGTCTCGCATAACTCCTTCGAATTTACCGAAACCTGCGATATCCGCAACTCCTCCCTTGGCCATTTCTGACGTAATTGCATCAAAAATTGCTTGTACAACTGCTTCTGATTGTGTTTTTGTTCCACCAATCATTTCGTTAACCATGTTTGCTAAGTCTTGTTTTTTCATAGTATTTTTTTGAAAATAATATTAGTTAGTAATGTTGAAATCTCAAAAAGCTTTCACGACATTATTATACAATGCTTTTAAAGTAATCCGCAATAAAAGTTCCTGTACTTTATATATAAAATATTGCATAAGATATTTTACGACAAAAGAAAAAACCTTATCTTATAAGGTTTTATTTTTTCTTTTGGTAATTACACCATCAACAATTCCATATTTTTTTGCCTCTGTTGAATCCATCCAATAGTCACGATCCATATCAGCCTCGACTTTAGCTTTTTTCTGACCACTAGATTCTGCAATCATATCAATCAGTTTCTTTTTCATTTTAAGAATTTGTTCAGCGGTAATAGCAATATCAGATGCCTGCCCTTCAACACCGGTTAAAGGCTGATGAATCATCACTCGACTATTTGGCAAAACATATCGTTTTCCCTTTGCTCCCTGAGATAAAATCATTGCACCCATTGATGCCGCCATACCAATACAGACGGTTGATACATCAGGTTTAATAAAATGCATTGTATCAATCATTGCCATACCTGATGAAACTGATCCACCCGGAGAATTAACATAAATAGTAATATCTTTTTCTGCATCTTCTTGTTCGAGATGTAATAACTGTGCGACAACACTATGTGCAATATCGTCATTAATTGGGCCACCAATAAAAATAATACGTTCTTTGAGCAATCGTGAATAAATATCATAAGCGCGTTCACCTGCGTGTGTTTTTTCAATAACTGTTGGGATTAACATATATCAAATTCTAAAGAAAAAGACCTAGCTAGGCAAGTCTTCTAAATAATAGATTAAATAATATCTTCGTCATCTTCAAGGGTAATTTTTTTATCACTAAATTTATGTAAGGTTACCCCCGTAAAAAGAATCAAAACAAGCCCAACAATCAAAGTAATCGGTAGTCCAATATGAATATGTAACCATTCTTTTAAAGTTTCACCAATAAGGATTCCCCCAACAGTAAATCCGATCACAGAGAACAAGGTATGGTGACCAACAAATACCTCTTTGAGTTCATCATTAATATGAATATTAAATCGTTGTCCGCGTTTCTTTTTTTTCTTCATAGAAATAGTATAGCAAATAAATACTTGGTATGGATAAATAGAGTAAGAAATACAAAATACATATTATGAATAAATTGGTAAAATATAGGCATTCGTTTAAACATAGAGAAATTAAAAGATTTTCTCATGAACCAAAAATAAAGACTTTTTTCATATGTAAGAGCGTTTAGTGCAATAATTATGGGCTCAACAATTGGATTTTTTATTGGCTTTTTCCTGTCTAAATTATGATTAGTAAAAAATCTGCATTTCTGCAGATTTTTTTGATTGAATTTTTATAG
>CALBVO010000033.1 GCA_937970115.1 Minisyncoccota bacterium
ATATTATATGTTTTAATTAACTATTGCATTTATTTAAAATAAATCAAGTAAAAAACCTCACATGGCGTGAGGTTGGTAAATATTAATATGTTTAATATTAGCTATAGGAAAATTAGTGCTAAATATGTTCTTTGTGTATGCGTGTTGTTCATTTGAGCTATAATGTTTTTCATATTTATAATAATAAATATTAGTTAATAAATTATGTTCTGCAATTTGTATACCGCTATAGCTCGTACTATTAATACCTTTTCGTTTTCTGTATTTTGGTTTTTCTAAATCAAGATCAACGGTTTGTAGTAATTTTTCATAAGAAGTTATGATATTAATACCTGTTCCTGTAAAATAAGATACCCTACGTTTTTGTAAGAATGCTTCAATTGAGGTTTTTATAAATAAACTGGCTAGTAAAAAAAGAGGGGTAATAATTATTAAATTATTCATAGTATAAGATGTTATATTTTATAGTATAATCTCATGTATATATTTAATGTCAAATTATTTATTGTTAATCTAACATAGGGGCATGGGAGAAAATATTATGTTTCGAATTCATTAAGTCTTAGATCGAATAAATAGATTTACAAAAAAACTGACAACATAGGATTCTGTTATTTTGGAATAAACGAATTCATTGAGGAATGATTGGGGCATAAAAAACCCGCACGATTGTATGCGGGTGTTCTGTATAATACTCATGAATTGTTTAATACAATAAATTTATGAGAAAACAGGATTCTGTGGTTCTTTTTTTGAAATAGCTTTAATGGGTTCTCTAGAAATTTCCTGAAAAGCTTTTCCATTTTTTTCAAAAACTCGCATTTCAATAAGGTACAATCCTTGTTTTAGCCTTGTCTCTTCTAGTATTTGATGGCTGTGATATGTTTGATTGAATTCTAGTTCGTTTAGATATTCATCATAATCAGGTAGATTACGATATTGCCTAGGTAGTGAGTATCTATTTTTTTTATAAAAATAGATACCTAAAATTAAACATAGCCCAAAAAAAGAGCATAATAGTAAAATTTGTTGAAAATAAGTTAATCCCATAATTTAAATTTGTTTTTAGTTTTTATCACATTAACATTTTATTTAAATAAGTCAAAAGCCACTCAAATGAGTGGCTTTCACAAATCTCTACTTTAATAATCATGAAATAAAGATTTTCTTAAATTTATAGTAGTCGCTCAAGCTCCCTTAATCATTTAATTCTTTGATTGGTTTATCTAATACATTCGTTGATAGTTCTGGGGATTCACCAGTTATTTTGGTGACGTCTTTGTCTATTTTATTTAATTCCTTTGATGCATTATTGAAATGATTGACGGTTGTTCCAAGGGTATTTCCCATTTTGGTAAATACCTCGTTATAGGCAGAGAGGTGCCGACCAAGTTTCTGTACATTCTTTTGAATTTCTACTGCTGATTTTTCGATTTGGAAAGCTTTGAATCCGTACAGAACCGATTGTAAATAGGCCGAGAATGTCGTTGGTGATACGATGATTACTTTTTTATCCTTGTAGGCGTAATCAATCAGGTTTCGAGTATTTGCCTTTACCGCTCCAACCTCATTCACCAATAAATCATAATAGATTCCTTCAGCTGGTATAAACATAAAGGCAAAGGGGAGCGTTCCTTCGTCTGGACGAATGTACTGAGCCGTTTCGTCAATGCGTTTTTTCAAATCCGCCTTGAAATCTTTTTCCAGGCTGGCACGTTTATCTTCATCATTTTCGTCGACCAAACGGCGATAATTATCCAGTGAGAATTTAGCATCAACCGGAATAAATTTATCCTGTTCCGTTTTAATAATCGCATCTACTATTTTTCCATCCTTGAACAAATATTGCATTTGGTAATTGGTAGGTGCCAAAATATTAGAGAGAATAAGTTCCAATCCCATTTCTCCTAAATTACCTCGCGTTTTTTGATTTTTGAGAACTTTTTCCAAATCAGATAATTGACCAGCAAGTTCGAAAACCTGTTTGTTGGTTTCCTTGGTTTCGGTTATTTCACGTGTCACATTCATCAAGTTTTTGGACATTTGCTCGTTAATATTTTGAATCAATTTTTGTGATTCTGAGAATTGTGTTTTCACTGCGTCAGACATGTCCCGATTCGAACCTGCAATTTTTTCGTCCATATTCGAACGTAGGTCGTTCATTTGTTGCAACAGCATCTGCATAGAGTTGCTGTCCTCGGTAGGTTTTTTATTTTTTTTGATTTCAATAATCAGAAATATGAGAAGTCCAATAATCAGAATTCCAATAATGAGTAATATTATATTTAGCATAGTGATAGTATAACATTTTGTCATTGCGAGGCACTAAACAATCTGAGTATGGTTTTGAGATTGCTTTTTCTCCTGCAATGACAGATGTTTGTAAAACAAAAGCACTAAATACTGAAATAAATTCATTATCTAGTGCGTACCTTGTCAGGTATATTTTATTTTTTAAAACCTGGAGTAATAATAGTCAGTTTTTTAGTAGTAGGAATATAAATATCAACTATTAGCGTTCATTAAAAAATAAATCACAGCATAAACCTGATGAAAAACCTTATCTATCAGATTCAAAAATAAATCACAGCATAAAGCTGTGATTTATTTTCGATGCTGCTCGACTAGGATTCGAACCTAGATAGCTGGTACCAGAAACCAGAGTCCTACCATTAGACGATCGAGCAATAAGAAACATCATAACGAAATATACTAAAAAATAAAAGACCAAATAGTGATATAGTAATCATATGAAAATTATTTTCTCTCCAGCTAAATCACAAAACAATACTTCTGATTTTTTTACTGCAAAATCATCAATATTATTTCCTTCAAAAACTCAGGAACTGCTAACGTTTCTTTTGGAATTATCTCGAAGTGATATTTCAAATATGTTTAAAACATCAGACGCGCTTACTAATAAAATTTATCGTATGTATCATTCACGAGAAAATAGTTCATTGCCTGCTCTTGAATTATTTAATGGACTTTCCTTTAGGCAGCTTGAGCTAAATGTATATAACTCGGATCATCAAGAATATGCGCAAGAAAACCTCGTTATTTTATCTGCTTTGTATGGAGTACTTCGACCTTTTGATGAGATAAGCCCATATCGATTGGATATGCATGATAATCTGATTGACTCAGATAATATCTATAAAAATCTTTATGATTTTTGGCAAAAGGAGATAACAAATTATTTTAACAGAACAGATACTATTTTAAATTTAGCTTCTGCTGAATATGCAAAAATGATATTACCTCAATACCATAACAAGGTTGTTACCTGTCATTTCTTGGTAGAAGAAGATGAGGTTAGAAAATCAATTGCAGCACTTGCAAAACGAGAACGTGGAAATATATTAAACTATTGTATTAAAAATAAACTCACTAATATTCAGCTATTAAAAAAATATTCATCAAACGGTTTTTTATTTGATCAGCAAAAATCTGATGAGTATAATTACTATTTTATATACAAAAAATAAAAAAAATGGTTATAATATTATTAATCGCCATAGAGCGACCTAATTTATATTTACATTATGTTAAAAGAATTTAAAGAATTTGCCGTAAAAGGGAATATGATCGACATGGCTGTCGGTATTGTTATTGGAGGAGCATTTGGAACCATTGTTAAATCACTGGTTGCTGATATTATTATGCCACTCGTTTCTGGTATACTATCGGTTCCAGATTTTAGTAATTTGTTTATTATTCTCAAAGGAACAGGAACAGATTTTACCTCAGTAGAAGCAGCGCGAGAGGCAGGAGCGTCAGTGCTAGCGTATGGAACATTTATTAACGCATTAATTGCATTTTTGATTGTTGCATGGGCATTATTTGTTATTATTAAAGGTATTAACAAATTAAAAAATGAAAAACCAGACGAAGAAGAGCCAGCAGGTCCAACAGAAGTGGAACTTCTTGCTGAAATTCGTGACTCACTGAAAAAGAAATAATTTTTTCTTAGTTAAATTAAAAAAAAGAAAGCAAAGCTTTCTTTTTTCTTTTAAGAAATAGTAAAACAAATAAATAATATCTCTTGATTCATTTTTGGCCTAAATGATGTGTATTTGAAATATCAGTTCTTATTTGTGCATTTTTAATTATATCCAAAACTTCTTCGTCATTGTCTGTAATAACATAGAGATTCAAATCCTTCGGACTGATAGTTTCTTGGTCTTCTTTTAGTAGTATCTTTTTGAAATAATTTTCTAGTGGTTGCCAAAATTCTGAACCATAGAGAATAATTGGCGTATCAGGAATTTTCTTTGTTTGTTTGAGTGTTAATATTTCAAACATTTCATCTAATGTTCCGAATCCTCCTGGGCAATATACGTATGCTTCGGCAGCATATGACAGTACAACTTTTCGTGAATAAAAATGATGAAACTCAATCGTATCATCGAGATATGGATTTGTTGTTTGTTCAAAAGGTAGATTGATATTAATACCTAGTGAGCTACCTTTTTCTGCTTCAAATGCTCCTTTATTTGCTGCACCCATAATTCCATGACCACCACCTGTGACAACGGTATAATCGAGTTCTGCTATTTTACGAGCAAGGTTCTCGACACGTTTATAGATTGCTGTCTCAGGTTTCAATCGTGCTGATCCAAAAATTGTTACTGTTTTTGGATAATCCTTCATCATATCGAAACCTTGTCTAAATTCGGCATCAATAATACACATTCGTGAATCAGTTACGTTATCATGTTTTTCAATACATGAACGTGTTAATTCGTCTAAGCTTTTTCGTTCTTGTTTTATATCTTTCATAGTTTTGATTATAACACGAAGCATACAAGGAGTATAAATTTTGTTATGATGTATGTATGTCACGTAGAAATAAATCTCAGAAACGAAAAATAATTAAAAAAAATGGAAAAGAGGAATTCTTTGTACCAGAAAAATTATGTGAATCTATGGTCATGGTAGGTGCACCAGATGGGCTAGCACAACAGGTTTGCCGTATTGTAGATGAAAGTATCGAATCAGGTGTTTCAACCGATAAAATATTTACTACAACCCGCAAATATTTGAAAAATTATGACCCAAAGATTTCTGCTCTATATGCGCTGGAACGTGGTTTAGGTGCGCTTGGGCCGTCTGGTTTTATTTTTGAACAATACGTGGCGGCATTATTTCGTGAAATGGATTATGATGTTCAAACAAATGTCTATGTCGAAGGAGAAGGAGTTACTCATGAAATTGATGTTTGGGCTGAAAAAGGAAACGTGGTCTATGTTATCGAAGCAAAATATCGAAATGATTACCAGTCAAAAACACATATTAATCAGGTAATGTATGCAGATGCACGCATGGAAGACATCAAACGTCGTGCAATAAAAGAAAGTGATACACGTGAATATTATATGTGGGTAGTTACCAATACTCGGTTTACTGATAATGCGATTAATTACGTTGCTCATCGTGATATGCAATTAATGGGATGGGATTATCCAAAATATATTAATTTGAAAAAAATTGTTTCTGAAAAGAAATTGTATCCAGTAACTATTTTGCCATCTATTACAAAAAAAACCCTCAAGGGATTATCGGCCGATGGAATTATTTTGGTAAAAACCTTAGCAGGTCTATCAAATCAGGAATTACAAGATCGTTATAATATTTCACGAACCTTGGCTGAAAAACTAGAAAATGAAATTAAAGAACTGATGTAGTTCTTTTTTATTGATTATTTTTTCTAATTGTGGTTTCATGATAATAAAATAACTCAATACAATATAATTATGGAATTTTTTCGTACAAACGGTTTTAAGGCTAGTTTACTTAAACTAGATGATTCTTTTTTAGATTTTAAAAAGCCTAAAAATAATAAAAACTTTTCTCAAGTACCTTTTGGTTTAAAAAGACAGCTGTATAAAAAATATGAGGATAAAATGAATGTTATACAGGCAATTGAAAATATAACTGAAAAAGTTGTAGAAAATTTAAAAAAACCAGATGTTCACATAGGCTATCGAGCGCTGTTTGATAAGGCATTTAATTAATTTTTTAAGTAAAAGCTTCTTTATTTATAGAGCAGCTTTTTTTTATTAAATACAGGTATATAATAAAACTATTATGAATAATACAGAAACAAACAGCATCTATAAAAATATACAGGATGCTATTGCAGTAGCTGGAAAAAAAATAGGTTTCAGTGATGTAACAATTAATAATATTACTCATCCATATAACATTATCAATGAATCAGTAACGGTTCCAGAAATAGGCAAAGACGTCGATATGTATCGTGTGCAATTTAATAATGCGCTTGGTCCATATAAGGGCGGAATTCGTTTTCATCCAGATGTAGATTTAGACGAAGTTAAAACACTTGCTATTACCATGATGTTAAAATGTTCATTGGTAAATATTCCATTAGGTGGAGCAAAAGGTGGAGCAACAATTAATCCACGAGATTATTCAGAAAAAGAAATCGAAGGCATAGCACGTGCATGGGCACGAACTATGGCACCCCATATTGGAGTCGACAAGGACATTCCTGCACCTGACGTAAATACCAACGGACAGATAATGTCATACATGTTGGATGAATTTGAAAAAACAGTTGGACGTTCAGAACCAGGAGTTATTACCGGAAAGCCACTTGGTCTTGGTGGATCTCTCGGGCGAACGCAGGCAACATCACAAGGTGGCGTTTATGTTTTAGAAAAAGTTCTTGATTATATGCCAGAATTAGCAGGTGAGAAAAAAGTAGTCATTCAAGGGTTTGGAAATGTTGGTTCTTATGCGGCAACAATTTTGGTGAACCTTGGTTTTACTATCGTTGGGATTTCAGATTCACGGGGAGCCATTTATAAGGATTCTGGACTTGACGTAAAGACTATCGCAGAGAAAAAATCAAAAGAACGAACGAGTCTCCATGGTATGTTTGCTGGTAATGATGATATTCAAAAAATTACTAATGAAGAATTATTGTTGCAAGATTGTGATATTTTAATTCCTGCAGCTTTAGAAAATCAAATTCATGCTGATAACGCAGATAATATTCAGGCAAAAATCATTGTAGAGTTAGCAAACAACCCAACAGATACGGCAGCTGATGCGATTTTAAAAGAAAAGGATATTGTAGTTATTCCAGATTTCTTGGCAAATGCAGGAGGCGTAACGGTAAGTTATTTCGAATGGGTACAAAATCGTCAACAATACTATTGGAGCGCAAAAGAGGTAGACGAGCGATTATTTGATATAATGACAAAAGCAACTGAGTC
>CALBVO010000034.1 GCA_937970115.1 Minisyncoccota bacterium
CGGTGGTTACGAAATCTGCGGTGAGGATTTTCCATCCGTTTTTTGAATTTTCAACCTCTGGGTCATTTTGATAATAATCAAAAGGTGCAGTGTATGATTTCCCTTCAAGATCTGACCCCTTCATTTCCTCAAGAATTTTAAATTCTTTGCCTTCAAAAACTTTTTCAAGGAGTTCTTTTCCTACAATATATTTTGCATCTTCATACTGAACTTTTAGATATTCAATATCAGCTCCAACAGCCAAGGCGACATTCCCCGGTAAGGTCCATGGTGTGGTGGTCCACGCCAACACATAGGTTCCTGGTTCCTCGGTTAATTCGAATTTTGCCGTTACCGAAATATCAGTGACATCTTTGTATCCCTGATTTACCTCGAAATTTGCCAATGTCGTCTCGCAACGCGGGCACAGGTGCATTGCCTTGAACCCTTCCTTTGTTAGGCCTTTTTTGTGTAATTGACCAAATACCCACCAAATAGATTCCATATATGACGGATCCATTGCCATGTAGGCATTGTCCATATTGATAAATCGCCCAGAACGTGGAACGTATTTTTTCCATTCTGATTCGTATCGCAATACTGAATCTTTTGCTGCCTGGTTGAATTTATCGATACCGTATTCCTCGATGTCTTTTTTGGTATCAAGCCCCAGTTCCTTTTCAATCAGGTTTTCGATTGGTAAACCATGACAATCCCATCCCCATTTTCGTGGTACGCGATATCCCTGCATCGTTTTATATCGTGGAATGATGTCTTTGATCGTCCCTGTGAGCAAGTGTCCATAGTGAGGTAAGCCTGTTGCAAATGGAGGACCATCGTAAAATACAAAATCGCCTTGTGGTGATTCTTTTTTCAAAGATTTTTCAAAGATTTTATTTTCCTGCCAAAAAGAGAGAATTGATTCTTCTGATTGGGCTGTTTTTGATTTTGATTGTTTATTTTCGTTAGACATAGTAGTTACAGATATTGTATCACGTGTATAAAACTCATAAAGAAAAGGAGCGCCCTTCGGGCGCTCCTACAACAATTATTATTAATTATCAAAAGAAACCCGAATGCTATGCGGTTGTTTCGATAATATTAATAAGTGAAAGCTTGTTCCGACGGCGCTCGGATAAAGTACTAAAATTAATTTTAGTACTTTGCTCCTCGCTTGTCGTTATAATAATTGCGTTTATTTGCATAATTCTATTGTACGCAATGTTTAATGTTTTGCAAAAAACCACTGTTTTTAAACAGTGGTTTTAAATTAAATAATTTTTTTGGGCAAAACTAAAACATGGCCCTTATCTAAAATATGATTTAGTCCATCGTCATCAATACTATGAATGGGTATTAAACGAATAGGTAGTTGGTGAACATTTGTATAATATAATTTTTTATCTTTCATTATCAAAAAATAAATATGAGTACAAAAGTCTCTGTCACTAAACCTATCATCAATTCTTAAAATATTTGTAAAATATTCTTCGACTTTTTTTTCATCAATAGTGAACGCATAATCAAAGGATAGATTTTTAAATCCAGAAAGTAATTGTCTCATATTCAGAGGTGTACTAATACGATATGGATAATAAATAGATTTTTTATCAATAACTATAGGCTCCAGGTCTTTAGGTAAATATAATTTTACAAGCGATGTTTCTTTTAGAAGAATATCAATGATATTCTTAAATTCATTTTGATTTAAATCCTCGTTTAAATACATTATCATATCTTTAATATTTATATTTTTTCTGATTAAATATCTATTAAAGTTATAGAGAAATAATTCCTTATCCTTTCTTTTTATTGGTATGTACCAATCAATGTTTCGCGACCATCTTCTGCGCATTCTTTTAAATTTATTTCTTTGCAAAAAAATAATAAATAATAGAATAAAAATTACAATACAGGCAATAATAAAATTAATATACATTTTATAAGATTTATGTTTTTATTCATTTAAACATAATTAAAATAATTGTAAACAATCTAACTCGTACTCAGGTCAAAAAAAGAGTAATAAAAAATCACTATTTTGTAACAGTGATTTTAAATATCAATTTATTTCTCTATTATTTTAGGGAGAATTAATATATGATCGTTTTTTCTTAATGAATGTTGCAATCCATTATCTGAAATTCTATCAATTCTAATTAATCCCATGGGCCACCAATGCGGTACATCAGATGAATTCCGCCAATACGTATCTATATAATGTAATCTACCGTATTTTATAACTAAAAAATGAATTCGGGTATTTCTATGAAAATCTTTCAAGCTTGGATCTTGTTCAAGAATATTTTCCAAATCTTTTAATTTGTATTTATTGTCAAGATCGTAAGCATATTGTTTTGACGAACCTTCAAATCCCGATAAGAGATTAGCAAATGTAGTATACGCTCCAATACGGTAGGCATAGTGATTTATTCCATTAACTGAAATTACTTTTTGATCTGTAGGTAAAAATAATTTTACTAATGAGGTTTTCTCAAGAATACTCTCAACAACCCCTTCTAACTCCCTATCATCTCTGTGGATATATTCTAAAAAATCTTCTATTTGAATATTTCTTTCATCAAGATAATATTCAAGGCGATTTATAAGATTCTCCTTAAGTCTTCGAGGAATCTCATTTAAATACCAGTCAGCATTAGGTGACCAAGTTCTATACATTTTTTTAATTTTAAAAAACTGACCTACGCAAATTGCTCCTAAAATAATAGTCAAAGATATAAATAGTTGTTCCATTGTAAATGTTTTTAGTTTAATTAAATTAAAACATATAATAAGATAAAAAACAATTCAAATAACACTCAAAATGAGATGAATATTGAGGAGGTAAAGAAAAAAACACGAGGCGTATATCAATACGACGAGCGTTCTTTTTCTGATGGCGACAAAAATAGTCGCTCATCTTGAGTGTTATTTACATTTCGTTTGGAGCATCAATACCTAATACCCACAACCCATTTTTAATCACCTGCGCGACAGCATCCGTCAGTGCCAATTTATATCCGCTGGTTGGATCATCAACATCAACAATTTTGGTATTTCCATACCAAGAGTTAAATGCCTGTGCTAACTCGGTAATATAGGTTACGACGGTATGTGGCGCCAGGTCTGCAAAGGCTTGCTCTACCATCATTGGATATCGATAGAGGACTCGTTCTATATCCGTAGTTTCCCAATTATCTGGTCGATCTGAATTAATGACTATTCCCTGTTCTGTTGCCTTGCGTAACATGGATTGCGACCGAGCATAGGTATATTGCAAATACGGACCAGAATCACCTTCAAATGATAATGAGGTATCAGGGTTAAAATTAATATTCTTTCCTGCTTGGGTTCGCAGGACAGCATATTTTACCGCAGCGATTGAGATCATATCTGCCTGGTCTTGGGATAATTCTCGTTCACCTGCGCGTATATAGACTTCTTCGTTTACTGCATCCAGAATATCAGAAACGATTGGTGTATTCCCGAGACGAGATGACATTTTCTCACCCTTGAATTGCATACGACCGTGAGTTTTATGAATAGTCTTGTCTTGCCATTCTGGATTCACTTTTCCTGCTGCGGTTTTCACAACCTCAAAATATGGTCCCTGTTCTGAATCGGTAATAAAAATTGAAAGGTCTGGATTATAGCGTTCAAATTTTAATTTCAACAATCCGGTATCCTTTGCCTCGTAGGTTGGATTGCCGTCTTTGTTGATAAATACGCGTGTATGGAGAGATTTATTTTCCTCTAGATCAGATTCGGTAGGCTCAAAAATAACAGCACCATTTGATTCGGTATATACCGATGGTGTATGTTCGGCAATGATTTCCTTACTAACCTTTCCTGCCTCTGATTCAAAGATAAATCCATCAAAGGCTGAACCTAATCGAGCCGTCATTTGAATAAAATATTCCAGATTTAAATCACGTCCGATTTTATACGCCTCGTATGCAGGTGTATCTCGATGTTCATAGATATCCTGGGTAATCGCGCGAACTGATGTTTCTAATTCTCGATTATCAACAAAAGCCTGCGTTCCCTCAGCATAACATCGCCCCAGAAACTGCATTTTTTCTGATATGGTTTCAAATTCATCAATCTTTTTAATTCCATATTCTAGGAATTGCCAAACCGCCTTTCCAATTCCTAATGAAACATCAGAGGGGTATGAGATCATTGATACCTCAGCACCAGTGGTTCGACATAACCGTGTCATTGCCTCACCTACGGTATTATTCATCATGTGACCGATATGAAACGGCTTGAACAAGTTTGGAGATGAATGCTCTACGAGAATATTTTTGCCTTTTTGTGATTCATTCCATCCGTAGAAATCTCCCTTCTCTCGAACGACCTTAATTTCATTCGAGAGAAATTCATCAGACAATCGAATATTAATAAATCCTGGATCAGCAACCTCTACCGATGTGATTTCTGGAGTATTAATTTTTTCAGCAATTGCATCAGCCAGTTCTCGAGGATTCCTACCAAGACCCTTTCCTAAAATCATAGCAATATTCGTTGCAAAATCTCCATGTGATAATTCACGTGGATGCTCAATGGTAATATTTCCTTCATAGGTAATTCCTAACTCAGACAATGCTGATGAAATAGATTGTTGTATTGTTTGTACAATATTCATTACTACCATTCTAACGATTTAAACAAATAAAAAAAGAGCGGGTACCCACTCTTTAAATTTAAATTAGGCCATTTAATTTACCTTGAGATTTTAGAAAATGAATTCTTCGCTCTGTTACCTTCTCATTATATCTTTTTGCTCCTGCAATAAGTTCATTTTTGGGTATTTTCTTTAATCCTTGAAATAATTTATTTCCTTTCATAATTAAGATGTTAATACTTGTTTTCTTACGTATTCTTCTGATGCAGCCTGAGCTAATCTAAATTTAGCTCGATGAGCCATAACTGCTTTATTATACTTTTTTGCTGATTCTCGCATCTTTACCTTATTAACTGGTTTTAGGTTTGCAAGTAATTTATTTCTTTCCATAATTTAATTTTTATATTTCTTAATCTAAGTAAACCAAAAAATTAGTTTTTTGCAAAGGAGTGCTATACTCAAACCATGAAAAAGTATACACAATCTGAAATCAAAAAATTCCTTGAAAAACTGAACAAGGACTACGCGCGATTGCATAAAAATTATGAAAATAATTATTGGAGATCATACATGGGGCAACCTGAATTCAATAACAAAATGAATACAGCCATGGAAAAACGAAACGCCTTCCAAGCAAATCCAAAAAACCTAGCAACAGTTCAATCGATGTTAGCAACTGCACCCAAAGAATTAAAAGAAAAAC
>CALBVO010000035.1 GCA_937970115.1 Minisyncoccota bacterium
GCTTTTCGTAGACCCTTGGCATTTGAATGATTTCGTTTTTCAATTCCCCATTCATTCAATTGTTCCTTGATTGCTTCATGATCTTCTGATTCTTTCAAAGCCTCAATAACGGCCTTTTGTTCATCAGTTAATTGTGGTCGTGCTGACTTTTTTAAACCTAACTCTTGAGCACGTTCACGAAATGCTTCGCGGTTTCCTGATTGTCGTAATTCGCGTAATTCCGCCCGGTCAAGCTGGCTGATCTTTTGGTCTTCTTGTGCGTATGTTGATCCTGCTGCACCAAGCGCCACAACCCCTAATAATGCAATTCCTGTTTTTGTTATATTCTTCATAATTATTTTTTTATTGTTAATTTTTTATTTTTCACTAGCATCTATTAGTACGTAGGATTTCGTTTTTTCTTTCAAAAATATCTTTAAAGTTTTTATGTAAGGTGATTACGTCTCCAAATCTAATATTTCCATCACGTAGTTTGTTATAGTCAGGATGTTTTTCATAACCACCACGTCGCAATTCCCATGGCGCAATAGCACATGGATAAAAGAGTCCAGCCTCCTCGTAACCGACCATTTTCACACGTAATGATTCTATAAATAACACGTGATCATCTTCATTGATAAATTGTGCATCAACAATATGAATATCATCTTCAAGAGAATTAAAGAGCAATAATCCATCATCAGTAACTTCGATCAACTCTCCTGCTAATAATCCATGAGTTACTGGATCTGACCAATATTCATTTGCTTGAGCAACTAATCCAGGCGCACCAATAGTTCGTTCAATCTGCCCACTGAGTCGCAGACCAAACATGATACCACCAATAATTCCAATTAAAGATAAACCGATAATCATATACATCCGTATCGTACGTTTATACCCTTGTCCAACCTTCATTGTTTGATAAATTGCCAAAGCAATAAATAAAACAATCACAAGAATCCTCAATCCGGTAAACACGGCTGACATATGAGGTGGTATCAAATGTGCATTAGCAGAATGAAAAAATAATGATCCAGCAGAGAGACTTGCCAAAACAAGTGATACAATCGTTCCTAACCAAAGGCTTGTTTCTTTGAGAATAAACTGCCATTTAGGTTTCGGATGCACATTATCAGTTTTTATTTTTTCCAATATTTTATTGTTCAATGGTTGTTTCATAGTGGTATTTGAATGATTTTTTCGCGCGATTAATCAATGTTGCAATCGTTCCTTCTGGTTTTTTTAATATGTCACTGATTTCCCGATAGGATTGACCTTCGATAAATTTTAAAATGAGTACTTCACGATATTTTATATCTAATTTATTTAATATTGTTCCAATTTCTTTTTGTTGATCACGTAGATCCAGTTTATGGAGGAAATGGTGTGCGTCTTGGGTCCAATTAAATACGTCGTCTTCGTAATCGAATTTTCCATATTTAATTTTTGTTTTTTCACGCCTCGACCAATCTATAATTTCATTGTGCGCGATCCGATAAATCCAAGAATTGAATGATAAGTTTTTATTAAATCCATGCAAATTAATATAGGTTTTGAGAAAAACATCTTGTAAGATATCTTCTTGGTCTTCATAACTCACGTTCGTAATTCGTTTAATATAACGACTAATTTTTTTCTCGTAGCGATCAACTAAAATCCCAAAATAATCTGGGTTGGTTAATGATAATGAAACGAGTTCATTATCAGTCATAATTGAATTTTCTAATAATTGATCCATACAAGAGATATTTAAAGTATTACATGGAGTTAGTACGTATACCAGAGAAATTTCTTTCAACATAAAATAATTCTAGCATTCGCGCAAATAATAGAATTATTTTATATTCTAGAAAATTAACTCGTGCTATTATATATTCATGACTCAAGAAACTGCCTTGAATATTATGAAAACAGGACAAAATGTATTTCTGACTGGTGCGCCGGGTGCTGGAAAGACCTATGTCCTGAATCAGTATATTGATTATCTCAAAAATTACGGTATCGAAGCCGCCATCACCGCACCAACTGGAATTGCAGCATCACATATTGGCGGCATGACATTGCAAAGTTTTTTTGGAACTGGTATTCGTGATTCATTATCACAATATGACATTGAAAATTTGACTGAGAAAAAATATCTCTGGGAACGTATGAAGGATCTCAAGGTTCTCGTTATTGATGAGATTTCAATGCTCTCTCCTACGCTATTTGAATCAATTAATCTGATTCTGCAAACATTCAAATTTAATCATGAACCCTTTGGTGGTGTGCAGGTTATTTTGGTTGGTGATTTTTTTCAGCTACCACCTATTGGAGCTCGTGATACAGAAAAACGATTTGTATTTCAAACTGATATTTGGAAACATACTGATCTGGCAACCTGTTATCTCAATACCTCATACCGACACGAAGACGAAGTCTTATTGGGAATTTTGAACGAAATGCGAAATGGCGAAGTGTCCGAAGATTCCATGAATCATTTCCGAGGACGTTATAAAAAAGAACCAACGAGCATCGGTTCAACAACGAAACTCTATACACATAATGCCAATGTTGATTCAATTAATACCCAGGAATTACAGAAATTAGAAACACCCTTAAAAATATTCGAGGCTCACACCACAGGTGCCAAAAAATGGATTGAACGAATATTCAGCAGCTCTCTGGTTATTCCAAAACTAGAGCTCAAGGAGGGCGCCTTGGTATTCTTTATCAAAAATAATTATGACAAAGAATATATTAATGGAACACTGGGAACCGTTGTGGAATTTGATACCTTTGGTATACCAATCGTCGAGACCTACGATGGCAGACAGATCAAGGCAGAACGTGAGGAATGGGTATTTGAAGACAACGATGGAAAACCAAAAGCAACCATCAAGCAAATTCCACTACGCCTGGCTTGGGCAATCACCATTCACAAATCACAAGGAATGACCTTGGATGCTGCCGAGATTGATCTCTCACAAGCATTTGAACCTGGACAAGGATATGTTGCTCTATCACGGATTAAATCACTGGATGGATTAAAATTAATGGGACTCAATCAACAAGCATTACAAGTTGATCAATCAGTTCTATCGATTGATGCAACCATGCGTGATCACTCAACAGAATTGTTCGATCATTTTGATGGATTAGATAATATGGCGCTCGAAGAAAAATTCACGATTCATCTTCAAAAAATTGGTGGAAGTAAGCAAAAAGGAATCGAGAAAAAAGCAGCTGCAAAAAAAGCCAAGGAACCAAAAACCAAATCATTCCTCGAATCCAAAAAATTCTTTGAACGTGAATTATCAATAGCTGAGATTGCCGAAATCCGCGATCTCAAAGAGCCAACTATTTGGAATCACCTACACGATATTTTAGATGATGACCCAGAATTTGATATTACCTACCTGCAACCTGATAGCGAAATCATTGAATCAGTAGAAAAAGCCATCACAACTATTACCAAACGTAATAACAAAGATGACTTTTCTGAAAAAACAGGCGACGTGAAATTAAAACCAATTTTCCTCGAACTCAATGAAAAAGTTGAATATGACGACATTAAGTGTGCGTTGTTGTTTCTGTAAAATAAAAAACCTTAACTATGTATAGTTAGGG
>CALBVO010000036.1 GCA_937970115.1 Minisyncoccota bacterium
TTTTTTTAAAGCTGTAATTTTCCAATTATAAGTAATGTTCATTTTTTTTTATTTGCAAAGTTAATAAAAGGTGGTTTTTGCGAAGCAAAAACCACCTAAAAACCCTCTAATTGCCGTTTTAAGAGACTTTTTTATTTGAGCGGAGTTTTATTGGGTTTTTATGGTATACTAGGGTCATGATTATCACATACCATGGAAAACAGTTTTTCAAGATTACGCAGGGCGATACTACTATTGCCATAAATCCACTTTCAAAAGAAAATACCCTGAAATTGAAACCCGCAAAATTTGGTTCAGATGTTGCACTCTGCACCACAAGACATCCAAACTATAATGGCTTTGAAAATACTACGCACTCAGGAAAAGAACCATTTAAAATTTATGGACCTGGAAGTTACGAGGTAAATGGAAATTCATATGTTGGATTTCAATCTAAAGCCCTAATTAGTGACGAAAAATACATTAATACCATTTATTTCTTTACCTTAGAGGGAATTTCTTTTTGTTTCCTTGGTGATCTATCAAATGCAGATATTAATCAAAAAACAAAAGAATATATTGAATCAGTTGATGTGATCTTTGTGCCAATTGGTGGTGCTGGAACCCTTGATCCTGTTGCTGCCACAAAGGTAGTAAAGGCATTTGCGCCAAAAGTAATTATCCCAATGGATTACGGAAAAGATCGTGACGGTAAGTCACTTGAAACCTTTTTGAAGGAAACATCAACGCAAATAAAACCTGAACTTAAATATGTATTCAAGAAAAAAGATCTGGAAACATTAGCGGGGCATGTTGTCGTACTAGAACAGCAATAATATGAAAAAACACCTTAAAAAATTACAGGAACAACCAGATCATAAAAAAAACAAAATCGTACAGGTATTAGCGTTCATTACCACAATTATAATTTTTATTATCTATTTAATACTTAGATCGGTATTAGATACGTCCTCTGGTACTGAAATCCCTGATACTACAACAAATATTTTTGGTGAACTTAGTGAGGTGGTAAATGATAATTTCGCAAATTTTAATGAGGTACATAATGATCTAAAAGAACAACAAGAATTCATAAATCAAATACAAGAACAGGCGCAACAACAAACAATTCAAGATAATAATAGTGCCCAAGAAACAGAGAGATTAGAAGAACAAGAAATATAATTATGGAAGAAAACAAAACAAACGACAAAATAATACCAATGAATGTGGTGGACGAAATGAAGGAATCATTTATTGCCTATGCAATGAGTGTTATTACTTCGCGTGCACTTCCTGATGTTCGTGATGGATTAAAACCAGTTCATCGTAGGATACTTTTTGCAATGAACGATATTGGATTAACTGCATCTGCTCGATTTAAGAAATCTGCGACGATTGTTGGAGACGTGTTGGGTAAATATCACCCGCATGGTGATACATCGGTATATGACGCTATGGTTGGTATGTCTCAAGATTTCTCATACCGATACCCATTGGTTTGGGGGCAGGGAAACTTTGGATCAATTGATGGTGACTCCGCCGCAGCTTATCGTTATACCGAGGCAAAAATGGAAAAGATTTCAGCTGAATTATTACGTGATATTGAAAAAGATACCGTTGATTTTGCGCCGAATTACGATGACACAAAAAAAGAACCAACGGTTCTTCCAACAGCGGTTCCAACGTTGTTGTTAAATGGTGGTTTAGGTATTGCTGTAGGTATGGCAACGAATATTCCTCCACATAATCTAGGTGAGGTGATTGATGCAACGGTTGCGCTTATTGATGAGCCTAAAACAACAGGAGAAGATTTATTACAATACGTAAAAGGTCCAGATTTTCCACTAGGGGCTATTGCGTATAGCACCGAAGATATAAAAACTGCTTATGCGGCAGGACGAGGAAAGGTAACTGTTCGAGGCGAAGCGGAAATTATTGAAACAAATAAGGGTGGCCATCAAATTATTATTACCTCAATCCCGTACCGTGTTAATAAGCAAAATCTTATTGTTAAAATTGCTGATTTGGTGCGTGATAAAAAAATTAAAGGAATTAAAGGTTTACGTGATGAATCAACCAAAGATATTCGTATTGCGATTGATTTGAAATCATCGGCTCAACCACGACGAGTATTAAATTACATTTATAAACACACTCAACTCCAAGAAAACTTTAACTACAACATGGTTTGTCTGGTTGATGGTGTCCCTCAGACACTTGGTTTAAAGGAAATTCTTGAATACTTTATTCTTCATCGCCAAGAGGTTGTGCGACGTCGTACAGAATTTGATTTAAAAAAGGCAGAAGCACGTGCACATATTTTAGAAGGTTTAAATAAGGCCTTAGACCATATTGATGAGGTTATTGCCTTGATTAAAAAATCAAATGATGGAGCAGAAGCCCGATTGAATTTAATGAAAAAATTTAAGTTCACTGAAATCCAAGCAAGTGCAATTCTAGAAATGAAATTACAAAAACTGGCTGGACTTGAACGAAAGAAAATTGAAGATGAATTAAAAGCCATTCTCGCGTATATAAAAGACCTTCGTGCTTTATTAAAATCAGTACCAAAAATGCTTGCGGTTATCAAAGAAGAGCTTTTGGAAATTAAAGATAAATATGGTGACGAACGGCGAACCCGAATCATGGAAGGTGCTGTTGATTCCATTAAGGACGAAGACTTGATTCCACAAAAAGAATTTGCTATGGTATACACCCAAAATGGCTATATCAAGCGAACCGATCCATCTGAA
>CALBVO010000037.1 GCA_937970115.1 Minisyncoccota bacterium
CGCGGATATGCTCACGGTAGGAAAACTACCGTTCGCATATCCGCGCCTATTTTGCCTTGAATTCTATCCTATTTTTTTGTTTAAATATTGTAATTTATTCTAATCATGGTTTAATATATTTGAAAACAAAAACCTAAATAATTATAGATTTACAACAAATATTTAATTTTTATGAAAATTTCTACAAAGGACAGCAAGGGTATTATCATGATTTTAATCATGCAAAGTGGGTTGTTATTAAGGGTAATGAAATATTATCTTCTATAAGGGTAAGTAATGAAGCGAAGATGATATATTCACACGCGATGTCTTGTCATGATGCTGGTCATTGTAATGGCTTACAAAGAGATGATAGGCATAATGTAGACATAGCTCTTGTGTTATTTAACTCAAGAAGTATTCCTAAGCTGACATTAAGTCAAGCACATGCTTGTAGAGCTATTATTGATTCTACATGCACACCCTATCTATCGATAGAAGCAATATTAGAAAAATACCATTTTGTTGGTAATAAGGATTTAGAATATTTAATTAAGGTTGCAAGAGATGTTGACCATATGGGAATTATTGGCATCAAAGATGAAGCATTGCGTGAGCGTGCGCTTGTTGGTTTGATGAGAGAATATCTTCAAAAAACACCCAAAGATGTATTATTGAATAATATAGAACAAGGAACGAGAGATTTTTTTAGTAGTATTAATTTCTATACTAATTATGCAAAAGATTGGGCTTCAGATAATTTAGAAGATATGAAGTAGTGGCAGTTAGGATTTGCACATAAAGCTATAGAGCTAGCAAGTAAATAATATCAGAACCGTTTGTTATCAAACGGTTCTTTTTATTTACACAATCTATGATAGGATATACAACATTATGGAAATGAGAAATATTGCAATTATTGCCCACGTTGACCACGGGAAAACAACACTGACTGACGCTATTCTGGAACAAACGGGAATGGTGGAACGAGGAGTATCAATGGATTCAAACGATCTTGAAAAAGAGCGTGGTATTACTATTTATGCAAAGAACACATCTATTATTTACAAAGACACCAAGGTAAATATCTTGGATACGCCAGGTCACGCGGATTTTGGTTCAGAGGTAGAACGTGTACTACGATCTATTGATTCTGTTCTGTTGATCGTTGATGCTGCCGAAGGTCCAATGCCACAAACAAAATTTGTTTTGAAAAAATCACTAGAGCTTGGTCTGAAACCAATCTTGGTATTAAACAAAATTGATAAACCAGCAGCTGATGTAGAAAAATCACAAGAAGAAGTATATGAATTATTCCTTGACCTTGGTGCAACTGACGAGCAATTGGATTTCCAAACCGTATATGCGATTGGACGAGATGGTGTCGCATCATTGTCTATGGATGATGAAATGAAGGACCTGACGCCACTATTGGATTTGGTTTTGGATATTGTGCCAAATGTATCTGGTGATGATTTGGTTGCAAAACCATTACAGGGACAAGTATTTAACCTGGCTTATGATAATTTCCTTGGACGAATGGGAATTGCACGAATCTACGAAGGAACCGTTAAAAATGGTCAAAATATTTTTTTGAAAACAAAGGAGAGAACGATTACAGGACGAATTGCAAAACTATTCTCATTCAAGGGTCTTCAACGTGTAGAAGTCGACGAGGCATCAGCAGGAGACATCGTAATGATTGCAGGATTACCTGAGATCTTTATCGGGCAGACTATCCTGGCAGAAGATTCTGATAACCTCCTTCCAGCTATTTCAGTTGATGAACCGACAATTTCGATGAATATGTTTGTTAATGATTCACCATTTTCAGGAAAGGTAGGTAAATATTTAACCTCACGACAAATTTTAGACCGTCTAGAAAAAGAACTTGAAATTAATGTTGGATTAAAAATTGATACATCTGAAGGATCACGATTTAAAGTATTCGGACGAGGTGAATTGCATATTGCTGTTTTGATTGAAAATATGCGACGAGAAGGATTCGAACTCGCAGTTTCTCAACCAGAAGTAATTATCAAGGAAATCGATGGTCAAAAACATGAACCATTTGAAGGAGTAACTATTCTCGTTCCAGAAGCGTTCTCAGGTTCAGTTATTGAGAAACTTGGTAAACGAAAGGGAATCATGAACGATATGATGACAGAAAACGGACAAACACGTATGGTATTCTCAGTACCAACACGTGGTCTATTGGGATATCGTAATGAATTTATTATTGATACCAAAGGTGAGGGAATCCTCACAACAATTTTCGAAGACTTTAAACCATACGCTGGAGCAATTATAAAAACTGAAGTCGGTTCAATGATTTCTATGGCAACAGGAAAGGCTCTTGGATTCTCACTGGCAAACCTACAGGAACGTGGAACATTATATGTTGGTCCAGGAACCGAAGTCTACGAAGGTATGGTTATCGGTAATACTGTCAAAGGTTCGGATATGGAAGTAAACCCAACCAAAGGAAAGCAACTGACCAACATGCGTGCGTCAGGAACTGATGAAAACATCAAGATGACACCACCACTGGAATTGTCACTTGAGCTTGCGATGGGATTAATGCGAGAAGATGAATATTTGGAAGTAACACCAGATGCAATTAGATTACGTAAACAATATCTGAAGGAATCAGAACGTTCACGAAATAAACGAAAGAAATAATTTAAAATAAAAACACCAAACGGTGTTTTTATTTTGCTTATTTCAAAATTCCTTGATCAGCAAAGATCGTATCAGCAAATGACCAAAATGCATCATTTCCTTCTTCTTTGGCGACACATTCAGATGCGATAGCAGCAGGCATTGCTTGTGCGTGGAAACCTAATGGTAGATGTCGATATGTCCAAGCTACGTTATCGTTTTCAGATACGATTTTTTCGAGTGTTACATGAATCCGAGAACAGAAAGGACATTCAAAATCAGAATATTCAATAATAGCGATTTCAGGTGTTGCTGAACCTTTGTAGTGGTCTTGGTCTGGGTTGAACTCTCGAATAAGATCTGTAATTTCATAATCAAATGGAATAATCTCAAATTGATCTAATGTCGCTTGAGAAATGGTTCCTGATTCATTATATTCTTGAATCATAAGATTAAAAAACTCGTAGGGATAGGCACCGCTGACTGGTATTGCCTGCGTATCAGTAATAACCAGGTTAAATGGTGTTCCAATACCTTGTAGTTGTGCGAATTGCACGATCGTGTTTGTTTCGTTGATGTCTTCTTGTACAAGAGCCTCAATTGTTGGATCTGCGATACATTTATCATAACCACGACTTCCTACGCCAAGTTCCTTGGCAATATTTTTCAGATTTGCTTCTGGACCTATTGGAGTATTGCTCGTTCCTATACCGCCCCCAAGAGATGAAATAAGGATTGCAATAACTGACAAGATGATGGCAATATTTGATTTTAAATCTGCATTCATAATTTTATAATTAATGATTAATAAATAATGTACCGAGTATATCAGAAAGATGAGCTTGGGTATAATCCCTAAATGAATATAATTGTATTTATTATTATCTAAAATATACTAGAGTTATGATTAATCTCTCGTATTCAATTTTTAAACAGCCTAAAAATATAATTATATGGTTTTTAGGAAGTTTCCTGATTTTTCTGATTCTGAGAATATTACCTGTTTACGGTATCTTAAAGAATGCATTTTCAATTTTAGATATATCTTTTGGACGAAAAAGAGAACTATTTAATGATTATATTTTTAGAACTTTTACTGAAATTAATTTTTCTGAACAATTGTTGATTGTGTTGCTGTCGGTGCTGACTGCCTTAAATATTATTCTGTTTATTATGTTTGTTCAAAGGCAGAGGAAAATCCTTTCCGGTAAGAGTTTTATATCAAGTATCTCTGGAATGTTCCTGGGGTTATTCGGCGTCGGTTGTTTGTCATGTGGATTTTTGATTATGGCACCATTGCTGACATTTCTAGGACTTGGTGGATATATTTTGAATATTGCACAATATGCTGAGCTCATATCATACGCAGGAGTTTTTCTTTTGGTAATTTCTATTTATTATCTATTAAAACAATTGTCTAAACCACTTATATGTGATTAATGGTTTTTTATTTTCAATTCCTTATACTAAAAATATGAATGCTGAAGATATTCAAAATCAAATAACTGAATTGGAACAAGAAATGTATTCTGTAGAATTTTGGCAAGATAAGGAACGTGCGCAATTTGTTCTAGCTGAAATTGAGCGATTAAAAGGGGAACTTCTTGGGGATAAAAAATATGATAAGGGAAATGCAACTATTTCAATTTTTGCTGGAGCTGGTGGAGATGATGCAGAGGATTTTGTACGTATGTTATTCGAGATGTATCAATCATTTGCACAGAATAAAAACTATATTTTTAATATTCTTGATGAAAGCCCAAATAATTTAAATGGTTATCGAAGCATTTCATTTGAAATAGTGGGTAAAAATGTATTTGGTAACTTACGAGGTGAATCCGGTGTGCATAGATTGGTGCGTAAATCTCCATTTAATAAACAAGGTAAACGGCAAACAGGATTTGCCTTGGTTGAAGTATTGCCTGAAATAGAGGCTACTGATTTTCATTTAGATGAATCTGATCTTGAAGTTACCTTTGCTCGATCTGGTGGTGCTGGTGGTCAGAATGTAAATAAACGAGAAACTGCGGTCCGAATGGTACACCCGCAAACCGGTTTATCAGTATTTATTTCTGAAAAACGAACCCAAGAAGCAAACCGGGCTCGGGCTCTTGAAATTATGCGTGCAAAACTTTATAAAAAACACCTTGAGGACGAAGAAAAACGTGCAAAAGGTCTCAGTATTTCTGATAAGGTTTCCATCGAATGGGGTAGTCAAATGCGTTCATACATTATGGATCCATACCAAATGGTAAAAGATCATGACAAGGGATTTGAAACATCAAAAATAGATGAGGTGTTTAAGGGGAATATTGGTTTTTTTATTAATAATAAAAATGAGGGTCTAGTCTCGTAAATTAGGCTGTGTTAAAATAGATACATAATGATTGTATTCGATAAAATTTCAAAAACATATCAGAGCAAAAATGTATCTGTTCATGATATTGATCTCAAGATTTCAAAAGGAGAATTTATTACATTGATTGGTCCATCAGGGGCTGGAAAGACGACTCTTTTAAAATTATTACTATCTGAAGAAAAACCAACATCAGGTGCTTTATATTTTGATAGTATTAATATTCACAATTTACGACGTTTAGATCTACCTAAATATCGACAACGTATTGGTGTTGTTTTTCAGGATTATAAACTTCTTGAAAGTAAAACAGTATATGAAAATGTAGCTTTTGCTATGGAAATGATCGGGAAATCAGATGCTGAAATAAAAGCTGATGTTCCGCATGCTCTTGAGCTTGTAGGTCTTGAAAATAAAGGCTACAGTTTTCCGTATCAGTTATCTGGAGGAGAACAGCAACGACTTGCGATTGCTCGAGCTATTATTAATCAACCAGATGTTCTTATTGCTGATGAACCAACAGGTTCTCTCGATCCTGAAAGCTCGCAGGGGGTTTTAACTATTTTGAAAAAAATTAACGAATTAGAAACAACCGTTATTTTAGCTACTCATGATAAGGATGTCGTGAATACGCTGAAAAAACGCGTTATACGTATTGAAAAAGGTCGCATTACTCACGATAAAGAAAAGAGTGGATATCACTCACATTAATTATGTCATTACGATTAGATTTACAACGAATTATCCGCGAAGGATTAATAAATTTTTGGAGAAATAAACTTGTCTCATTTTCAACTGTCGTTGTGATGACCATGGCTCTTTTGGTAATGAGCTCATTATTGTTTCTAAATGGGGTTTTGGATTTTTCTCTACAACAATTACAGGACCGAGTAGATGTAAATGTTTACTTTTTCCCGGATGTACCTGAAACAGAAATCACCACCCTACAAGAAAAAATTGCACTCATTCCTGAGGTACGCGATGTTCAATATATCTCTCGTGAGCAAGCATTCACAGACTTCCAAGAGCGACACAAAGACGATGATCTTATTAATCGATCAATAGAAGAATTAGGAGATAATCCATTAGGAGCATCGTTAAATATCCGAGCCTATGAATCAACTCAATACGAAGCCGTTATTACTGCTATTGAATCCGAGCCTGTTGTAGCGAACTCTCAATTTGTCGAGCGTATTAATTATTACGATAATAAGGCTATGATTGAACGTCTGAACGAGTTCAGTGCCATTGCACGATTGGTCGCCTATGCGGTTATTATTTTCCTTGGGATTGTTGCCTTGCTTGTGGTGCTTTCGACCATGAGAATTGCAATATTTGCGGCAAAAAGTGAAATCACAATTAAAAGATTAGTTGGGGCAGAGCATCGTTATACACGTGGTCCATTTTTGGTTATGGGAGGCCTATATGGATTATGTGCTGCATTATTCTCCATGATAGCTCTTTATCCAATGACACGATGGATTGGAGGATATACAAAAACATTTTTTGGAGGAATGGATATCTTTAATTACTATTTGTTAAATTTTATTCCTATTTTCATAGTCTTGTTGGCAGTTGGAATGATTATCGGAATCGTTTCAAGTCGCCTGGCAGTGCGGAAATATCTACGTGTATAAAAACCAACATATGAATGTTGGTTTTTACTATTCTAATTTCATTTTTTCTTCTTTGATTTTTATTAATACCTGATCTCATAGCGGATCAGGTTTTTGACTTTTGCTGGTTCTGATATTTTTTTACGAGATAATTTTAGCTATTTTTTTGACCAAGGAATTTTTTATAATCATTTGTTGATAATGCGGTTCGTTTCTTGGGTAAATAATCATCAAAATTTTTATAATTATTTTGTTGTATAAATTGCCAAACAATTATATAGCGCACAGCGATGACACATAATATTTTGAGTATATGTTTCATGATGAAATTGTAGCAAATTAAAATTTTTTTGAATATATAAATAATTTCATAGGTTAGTTGTTTAGGATGATGTTCGAGATTTTTACTTGATTAATTATTTAAAAGAATCATAATTTAAATAAATTTAAATACTTAAAAATGAATAAAACTTTTCAAAAAGCAGACCAAGCAGGAAGATTACTTCTTCTTAAAATGCTCCAGGAAGAAAATAAGGCTTTGTCTATCTATTTCAAAATGGAAGCACATAGTTTCTTTAAGGAGCATTATAAAAATATGTATGAATCATTTTTTACGAGCCCAAACCATGATGATATTCGTCTTAATGTAGGTATCGTAGGAATTAGTGATAAGAAAAAAACAGTATCTTTCAAATTTACTCGTCACTGGTCTAGTGATGCAGAGAGATATAATGATAGTTGTTATCAAGTCTTTACATGCCCAGCCTATCCCGATGGATTAGAGTTTGAAATAGGGATTAAACTTATTGAATCTTTGGTAATATATAAAAGACCATTAAAGGGAATTAATTAGTATCAGTAAAATTACAAAAAAACACCTTACAAAAAGTTTGATGTTTTTTATTCAAAGAAAATACCCCAGCCTTCAGGCTGGGGTATATCTGTTACACTAGGTACATATGACACCA
>CALBVO010000038.1 GCA_937970115.1 Minisyncoccota bacterium
CCTCAAGCGTAAATTTCTCAGGTTTCTGTTTATCATCCAAATACAAACGCGATAAACCTTTTTGAATATAAAATCCTGATTTTGATTTTAATAATCGAATATCTTTTCCTGTTTTTGGATGTTTACCAAGGTCTTTGAATAATTCAACTCCTTTTGGTAATGCCTTTGGTGCAGCCAAGAGGGCAACTGCCTCATCAAAGGTAATGGTATAAGGATCAAGGCCTGATGTTTTTTTAATTGACCTGAATTCACGTCCATGTCCAACATATGGACCAAATCGACCAATATTTGCAATGGTCATTTCTCCTGAATCTGGATGAATACCTAAATCTCGAGGGAGAATTAATAGATGCACTGCCTGTTCCAAGGTAACATCCTCTGGCTTTGTTCCTGCTGGGAGACTTGCCCGTTTCGGTTTCGGAAGAGCCTTGGCTGCCTTAATGGCTTCTTTTTCTTTTTTTACCATTTCTTTTTCCTCAGGTGTTTTTTTATGACCTTTTTCGAATTTGGTTGCCTTGGGGATTTTAGGATTTTCTCCCATTTGAACATATGGACCAAATCGTCCTTCCATAAGGTAAATATTTTCTCCAGTTTCTGGGTGTGTTCCCATTGGTTCTTCGTTACCGATTTCTTTTCCATCGATGGTTAATGCGCCATCGCAATCTGGATAGGTTGAACATGACATGAATTTACCGGTTCGCCCTAGTTTATATACCATTGATTTTTTACAGATTGGACATGTGAATTCCTGTGGAGCTTCACCTAGATTAGTGAGCTTTGGAATATCTTCTTTTCCTAATACTTCTTTTTGAAAAGGTGTATAGAAATCTGAGAGAACCGCAACGTAATCTTCTTCTCCTGATGCAATGGCATCCAAATGATTTTCCATACCAGCTGTAAAGTCATCTCGAATATATCCAGCAAAATGTTCTTCGAGGAATGACGAAACAACATCGCCTGTATCAGTTGGGAAGAGTGTTCGACCTTCTTTTTCTACATAACCACGATCAACAATGGTTCTAATAATTGATGCATAGGTTGAAGGTCGTCCGATCCCTCGTTTTTCGAGTTCCTTGATCAGTCCAGCTTCAGAGTAACGATTTGGTGGTGTCGTAAATTTTTCGGTATTGGTGATTTCAGTTAAATCCAGCACATCTCCTTTTACTACCTTTGGCAATTCTACATCCTCACCACGCGCACCTGTATCACACGCAAGCCATCCAAGATCAATAATTCGTGATCCGTTGGTTGTAAAATCAGGAATAGTACCGCTTGAGATATTTGCAATGAGTTTTGTTCGCATAATATTAGCCGATTTCATTTGTGAGGCAACCGTTCGTTTTAAAATCAATTCATACAAAGACTTTTCATCTTGAGTCGATCCCTTGATTGAACCATCAAAACGTGTTGGTCTGATGGCTTCGTGGGCTTCTTGAGCGTTTTTTGATTTGGTTTTATAGGTTTTGATTTCGAGATTTTCTTTACCATAGGTGTTTCCGATATAACTCGAAATCATGGCGATGGCTTGTTTCGACAGTGTTTGACTATCGGTACGCATATAGGTGATGTGACCTTGTTCGTAGAGTTTTTGTGCGGCACGCATGGCTCGTGAAGGAGAGAATCCTAAACGTGAGGATGCTGTTTGCTGTATGGTTGATGTAGTAAAAGGAGCTTTTGGTTTTCGGGTTCCCTTGGTTTCTTTGATATCAATGACTGACCATGATCCTGATTCTGCCTGAGCTACGATATCTATTGCCTTGGATTCATTCCAAATTTCTTTTGAGCAGGTAAGAGGGAATTGAGTCTTTCCTGATGCAAACATTCCTTCAAGTACATAATAGGCAACAGGATCAAAAGCACGAATTTCTCGTTCGCGCTCCATCAAGATCCGCAGAGCAGGTGACTGTACACGTCCAGCAGATAAACCGTAACGAACCTTTTTCCAGATCAATCCTGATAGATCATATCCAACTAATCGATCTAGTACTCGACGGGCTTCTTGAGCACGTTTCAGATTCATATCAACCGTTCGAGGTTTTGTGATAGCTTCAGTTACCGCATCTTTAGTAATTTCGTTAAAAGTCACACGTTTAATGGTTGGTGTTTGTCGACCAAGCTCTTCTTTGATCACTTCTTCCAGATGCCATGCAATAGCTTCTCCTTCTCGGTCTGGATCGGGAGCAAGTAAGATTTCATCTGCTTTTGCAGCGAGAGTGGTGAGTTCGTTAATGACTTTATTTTTACCTATTGAAACGACATAACGCGGCACAAAACCACCATCAATGTCGATGGCGTCTTTGTTGGTTTTAGGAAGATCACGAATATGTCCAACTGATGATCGGACAGTATATTCCTTCCCAAGATATTTTTCTATAGTCTTTGCCTTTGATGGCGACTCTACAATTACAAGTTTCATAATACTATTTCTTTTTGATACATATATATGTATCAATGACTGGTCTATTATTGCCATAGGTAGAAAAATTTTGCAAACAAAAAACACCAAGGGTCTAATAAATAGATGTTCCTTGGTGTATATTAATTAACCTTGTAATGCTGGTTTAGGACTGACATATTTGATTTAATTGATGAATTAAGTTTTCCTCACTAATATTATTAATATCAGTATTTTTTAGGAAAATATAAATATTCTTACTTTTTTCAATAAGTTTATTTTTTAAGGGAAGTTTTGCTTTTTGATTTTCACTTAAAGCATCATATTCCCATGGAAAGCTTTCTTTAAAACCATTTATGGAATCAAAATGTAATTTTTTTACAACAGGTATGAGTAATATAAATCGCTGTAATATAGTTTTGTTATGCATAATGTTAATTTTTATTTTATCATAACATAATTTTTTATATTTACAATTTATAAATCTTTCCTAATTCTTCTTTAATGAGACCCTTTATTTCCATTGAAGAGAGGAGAATATTTAATTTGATAATATCTATTTTTAATCTCTCTGCGATGATATTTCTGGATATTGGTTCGGTTAAGGCATTGATAATTGATTGTTCTTCGGGTTCGAGTAGTATTAATTGCGATTGTACTGGTGTTATGTTTGTTAGGTTGAAAAAATCTAAAATATCAGCTGCACTGGTGACCGGGGTAGCCCCTTCACGTATAAGTTCATTGCAACCTTCGGACATCGGTGAGAATATAGATCCTGGAACAGCAAACACTTCACGATTATATTCAGTTGCCATTCGGGCGGTGATCCGCGTTCCTGATTTGTTTTCTGCTTCGATAACAAGGGTTGCGTGAGATATTCCTGCCATAATTCGATTACGCCTTGGAAAACTCCATCTGGTTGATTTAAAAGTCGGCTCAAATTCCGATAGTAAACATCCACCTTGTTTTATTATACTGTGAGCTAATCCGCGATTATTTGCTGGATATAATACAGAGTCGTCTAATCCTGAACCTGGAATCGCAAGTGTTTTTAAATTATTTTGTAATGCAGCCTGATGAGCAATACTATCAATTCCAAGAGCAAGTCCAGAGACAATGACAATAGGGTAACCCGCGAGGTCTTTGATTATTTTTTCACATACGTGTTTTCCATACGTGGTAAATTTACGCGATCCGATAACGGTCAGAAATTTATACTCCTGATCATTTGGTAATTCACCACGAATATATAATTGTTTTGGCGGATCGGGTATTTGTTGTAAGAGGTAGGGAATAGAGGATTCGTTCATAGAGATATTACAGCATTTTTAACTAAAAAAACGAGTTAAAAATTTGCCTAAGTCCGTTATTGTCGCTTCTCTTTGAGAAAAGCTCTGTAACTCAATTAATTATACCAAAAAATAAAGTCTCCTGTTAAAAGAAGACTTTTGTATGTGATTGTATGATAGAAATTCTTTGATATATAAGGTGCGTTCCGAGACTGTCTAATTCTTGTTACAGAATTATATTGCTATAGGTATATGCGGTTATTATATATCAAAGAATTTTATTTTTTGTAAAAAACCTGGTTACTTTTCTGATTTTCACCAGGTTTGATTAATCGGCTTTTCTGATCGCCTATTCTCTTTGTCTAATTGCAAGTAAGTGATTATAAATAATATTACAGGTGAGAACTATAAATAATATACACGAATATAAATATTTGTCAATTTACTTGTATAAGATTTTAAATAATTTATTATTAAGACTATCAATGAAACCAGTAGCGTGGTGGAGATACACAATATAAAAAGCGCCTTTTATACATTATTATAAGGGGAACATGGGTGGCACCGCGGCAAAAATCATTATAAGAATATGTCGTCCCTAAAAATTATAAGATGTAATTCCATGGTAATTA
>CALBVO010000039.1 GCA_937970115.1 Minisyncoccota bacterium
TTCGCGATCGATTACTGCATCATGCGTTGTATCGCATTCTTTATCCTTATTTTGATACAAAATTCATTTACTATTCGTATTCATGTAGAAAAAACAAGGGAACACATAGAGCATTATTAGCTTGTGAAAAAATGACGCGAAAGGTGGGAAAAAATAATACCAAAAATGTTTGGGTTTTAAAATGCGATATTAAAAAATTCTTTGCCAGTATTGATCATCAAATCCTTAAAAAAATTCTTGCGAAACATATTCACGATACTGATACCTTGGAATTATTGAGGCATATTATTGATAGTTTCTCTACTTACAGGGTCATTGCGAGGAACGAAGGAATCTCGGATAATACACATAACAATAAAAGCCGAGATTACCACGCTATCGCTCGCAATGAAAAGTTGAGGACGACAGGTCTTCCTCTTGGGAATCTTACTTCACAATTATTAGTGAACGTGTATATGAATGAATTTGATCAGTGGATAAAGCATCAATTAAAAGCAAAATACTATATTCGGTATGCAGATGATTTTGTAATATTGCATACTGATAAAAAAGAACTCGAAAAATATCTTAAAAATATCCATATATTTCTTGATGAAGAATTAAAATTGAAAATCCATCCTAAAAAGGTTTCAATCACAACTTTGGCATTTGGTGTTGATTTTCTAGGTTGGTTACATTTCCCATATCATAGAGTTTTAAGGACAGTCACCAAGCGAAGAATGTTCAAAAATTTAAAACAGAAAGAATATACAGAAACAACAGTGCAATCGTATTTAGGAATGTTGAAACATGGGAATGGATATGATTTACAAGACAAAATTTTCAAAAGAAGAAGGTAAAATTTACTCATAGAGTTTTTATTTTTCCTTCAATCTATATACTTTAACTATGTCACTCGAAGCTAAAAAGTCCCTTGGGCAAAATTTCTTAAAATCACGCAAAGCTATTAATGCGATGATTGCTGCGCCAGAAATCTCGGCAGATGATATTGTCGTTGAAATTGGGCCTGGAAAAGGGGCACTCACGGGACCACTGCTGGAAACAGGTGCGACGGTCATTGCCTTTGAGTTGGACAAGCGCATGGTGGAATTTTTGGAGACAAAATTTGCGGCGCAAATTTTGTCTGGAAAACTTATCTTGGTTCATCAGGATGTGCTTGAAGTAGATCTTGGACAATATACCAAGGGGCAACCGTATAAGGTAGTGGCAAATATTCCGTATTATATTACGAATCTGATTATTCGAACCTTTTTGTCGGGAGAATATCAACCAACTGCAATGTGTTTACTGATTCAAAAAGAGGTCGCCGAACGTATTGTTTCTCGTGATGGAAAAGAATCTATTTTGTCGATGTCGGTAAAATTATTTGGAACCCCATCATATGTTATGAAGGTTGCACGGCAATATTTCTCTCCATCACCAAAGGTGGATTCAGCTGTTATTTTAATTTCTGATATTAATAGAGAAGCAATTCTGAGCCAAGATTATGAACAGACTTTTTTTGAGATTATTAAAACAGCCTTTGGTCAAAAACGAAAACAAGCTATCAAGAATCTTTCAGATTTAGCACTAAAGGAATCATGGCAAGAGATTTTTAAATCATTGGATATTAATATTCAGGCACGAGCAGAGGATATTTCTTTCAAGCAGTGGCTTCAAATCATTGACAAATATTTAAAAAAATAAAATATAGAGTATAAATAACAACTTAATTTTTATAGTATGAAACAAAACTACAAACATAAGATAGCAAATGAAACAGACAGATCTACTGTTTTAATAGTAATCAGGAATTTCTTGAGCTTCATTTTTTTAACCATAAGTGGCTTCATGATATTATTTCAAAAATTTCCTTTTATTGATTTACAGCTTATTTCTTGGCCAACATCAGGATATTTCAGACTCTTTGGCCTTGCATTGGTATTTTTTGGTTTATTTTTCATGAGGATTATTCCTTCTTTTAATAAACTCATGCGATGGATAATGTTAATTTTTGGAATTGGATTTGTATTGAGCATATATCTCATATTTAGTGAAAAAAATGCTAGTTATTTTGGTTTAATGGTATTAAATGGAGTTTTTGGATTGGTAGCATTATATTTTTCAGTCCGTTCATCTATAATAATGTAATAAATTTAGCATTAAAGCTCCATTTTTTGGAGCTTTTTTATATGTCAGTTCTTGAGGTATACTAATAACATGAACATCTCACCGTATTTACCAAGTCGAAAGATCCGTATTGTGCTTTTAACAATATTGATATTAGGTCTTGCGTATGGAATATATTTTTTGATAACTACTCTGACGCAACAATCATCAGAATCAGAGCAAGAATTCATTGATGTGGCTTTGGTAAATAGCGACACTCAAAATTTAGAGTACTACAAAGACACTGATAATGATGGAGCCTATGATTGGGAAGAAGCCTTGTGGCCGGAACTTGATCCAAATAATCCAGATTCTGATGGTGATGGGATTCTTGATGGAAAATATATTAAAACAAAACAAGATATACAAGAGCGCGAACGACGAGGGCTTGAATTACCTACATCAAATTTATCTGAAACAGAAAAATTAGGACGCAGTACTCTCGTAGCGTTACTAGCTATCGCAGAATCAGGAGATACCCTCGATGAGGTGAATCAGCAAAAATTTTCAGAAAATATTAGTGAATATATACGAGAATTAACCTTAGGTGAAAAAGTGTATACTCGTGACCAGTTAATACTTGTTGATGACACACAAGAAACCATCGATGCGTATAGGGAAAATATGAAACGTTTATTTAAACAATACCCTATTGCAGCAACAGATATAGAATTATTATTAAAAGCATCGGAAAACCCATCAAATTATCAAACAGAATTAAAAATCGCGGTAGATAAATACCGTTCGTATCTAGAAAAGTTACTTCTAATGGAAACCCCGCGTATTATTGCGGGCCGTCATAATGAATTAGTAAATAATATAAGCCAAATAAATGGTGGTTTAGTAAACCTAGCATCAGAAGAATCTGATGATCTAACCTCCTTTGCCTTATTAATACAAATGGAAAAAATTCTAAATCAAACGGCTGAAGCTTTGATTAATATAAATTTATTTTTTGAAATTACCGAAGATGAATCTTTGCTTGCTGGATAAATATATGGTACAATGGGAACATCGAATAAAAAGAAAATGAATATTCATTTTCTTTTTATTATTCGAGCAACCTCATACAGGTACGCATATCTCTATCAATCCATTTGTATGATAGATATGTTATTTATAAAAATTAATAATTACAATAATAAATATGTTTGACTTAAAAGTATTACAATCAACTTTAGAACAGATTGAAACAGAAAAAAATATTCCTCGGGAAAAAATTCTCGAAGCCATTGAATTTTCATTGGCAGCAGCTTATAAAAAAGACTATGGTGCAAAAGGTCAGGTGATCCGATCCCATTTCAATCCTGAAACCGGTGATCTTGAATTTTTTCAAGTAAAGACCGTTGTTGACGATACCTTGGTAAAACCAGCTCTTACCGAAGAACAGCTCGCTGACCCAGACTATATAGATGATTTAGGAGAGTTGGATGAAAATGGAGAACCTCTTGATCAACGAGTACGATTTAATGTAGAGCATCATATGTATCTACCGGATGCACAACGTATGCGTTCAGAAGCAAAATTGGAAGACGAAATAATTTTTCCTCTTGATAATCCACTTGAGGATAATGAGGAATTTGGACGTGTTGCTGCAATGACCGCTAAACAGGTGATTATGCAAAAACTACGCGAAGCAGAAAAAGACATTAAACTCGCACGATATGAAAAGATGCTCGGAACGGTTATTACCGGAACGATCCAAAAGGTCGTTGGTGGTAAGGTTTTTGTAGAATTGGCGCCACGAACCATTGGCGTTATTGACCGGCCTGATCAACCACGAGGAGAATGGTATAAACCAGGAGACCGTATTAAGGTATATTTGGAAAAAGTAGAACCAGGTACACGAGGTGTTCGTATTACCTTGTCTCGAACCAGTCCAGAAATTATTCGAGAACTCTTTAAAACAGAATCACCAGAAGTCGCAACAGGTATTGTAGAAATTAAATCTATTGCACGTGAACCAGGCGCACGAACAAAAATGGCTGTTCACAGTACTGATCCTGATGTTGATCCGATCGGTGCTTGTGTTGGTCAACGAGGTTCACGTATTAATGCCGTAACCTCTGATCTTGGTGATGAAAAGATTGATATTATTGTTTGGTCAGAAGACCCATTGCTATATGTTGCAAATGCACTTGCACCTGCACAAGTGATTGATATTGAAGGTGATATTGATGCAAAAGAAGCAAAGGTAGTAGTAGCCGAGGATCAATTATCTCTCGCTATTGGAAAAGAAGGTCAAAACGCACGACTCGCTGCAAAATTAACCGGTTGGAAAATTGATATTTCAGGGACAAGTGAAAATCCAGATCTTATCCAAGAGGTTCCAACAGAAGAAAAATCAGAAGATGACTTTGTTTCATTAGATAATCTTAAGGGAGCCATTGAAAAAGCTCAAAATGAAAATCTAGAAGAAGCTGAATAATTTTTAAAAACACATATTTACGTATGTGTTTTTTTACAATAAACCAGAAGCAACA
>CALBVO010000040.1 GCA_937970115.1 Minisyncoccota bacterium
GAAACTACCGTTGCGAAACTTATCGAAGAAGCAACTCTTAAAATTGGAGAGCGAATAGAAGTTGCAGAGTTTAAACGGTTTGCTGTATAATCTTTAACATGATATTTCTATATCTCTTAGGTATTGCTGATATTGGAATTAGTATCCTATTGTTCCTTGAGCACAAGAAAACAAAGAAAAATCTATTGCAGATTATTAAGAGATCGTGTAGTATCGATAGTGTCAGATTTGAAAAGCATCTTCGTTTTACTCAATTGACATCGATTAATTTTAAAAAATACGTATATAACCTATTTCATTCTCTTTTAAAAAAAATTATGAAATATGGTAAATTACTTATTAATAAATTAAAATATTTTATCAGAAAAAAACTTAACTCTGATACTCATAAAGAAAAACCTTCTTCTTTTATTACTCAAATAAAAAAGTATTAATTTTCTTTATATTAATTAACTCTTTGTAGAAGTAAAAAATGATTTAATATTATTTTAAATAGTTTTTCAAAAAAACTATTACTATACAAATGAGTTATATACATTTTGAACAATCATTTTGTTCATTATGCCATCTTAGCTCAGTTGGTAGAGCAACGGTTTTGTAAACCGTAGGTCATCAGTTCGAATCTGATAGATGGCTCATTTATAATAAAAACCATAGATTTCACTATGGTTTTTATACTACCCAAACGACTTAGATTTTTTAAAAGATACGATTCGTTAGTCACATATTTTTATTTATTACAATAAAAAACTTACAGTGATATCTCTATTGTTCTATAATAATAAAATTTGAATCAGCATCAAGCTCTAACCCCACAGACTCTGGTTCGCTACCCTCTTTCGTAACAACAAGGAATTCATAGCGATTATCAGTAACTCGAATAAAAGAAATGTTTTCTTTTGAAACATTAATATATTTATCAGATTCCTGAATAACACCAATAGCATTATTTACCAATGTTAACTCCGTATCAGTTAATGTTGTAAGTATCGCTGAATTTTTCTGTGCCCAAATATTAAGCTGCTGTGAAAAATCTTCATATGAGATAAATCCAGAATATATATCACTACCAAGAATTAATGTTGGATATATTTCAATTGCATAGAGTCTTTCCAGGGTTTCCATTGCCGGTTCATTAATGGAAGCATCCATCCAATAGACTCGTACATTGTTATATTCTTGACGTATACGATCTAATACAATTGATTGCTTACGACAATCAAAACAATCTGATGTATGAAAATATATCACAGTGGCAATCGTATAGTCACATTTTTTACTTAATTCTTGAACCAACAAGTAATCTTTGATTTGTAGTAAAGTATAGCGCTGCTTTAAAATTTTTACGTCCTCATTACTACTACCTAATTCATTTTCGAGAAACTTAATACGTGTTACGAGTTGATTTAGATCTTTAGTAATACCAATTTCAAGAGCACTTCCTTCGAAAACATTCTCACAAGAAGCTTCTTTTAAAAGAGCAAATCGAGTCTCCGTTGCTAAGATGTTTAACGAGATTTTTTCTTGAACATTATTTAACTGATCAAGACGCGATACATTTACCCTATCACTAATAAAAAAAGCTGAGAGAAAGATTGCTGAGGTAATAAAAAAAGTAATAATATATTTTTTCATATTTCAAATTTACCATTACTTATTAAAAATGCGAAGTATTACCTCCACCGTATATTTGTATCAAAAATACTATTATAAATGGATTTGAGCACCCAAAAAGGAACAATTACACTATAAAGGATAAAAAAAACAAAAAGAGGTAGTGGATTATTGGTATAATCATGGACAAGACGTTTCCCTGAAAAAATCATAAAAATAAGAATACCGTAAAGAACCATAGTTATGAAAACACTCGCTTGAGCACTAACAGAACCAAAATCAAATCCATTCCATTGAAACAGAGTACTCCAACCGATTAAACTTACCTGAATAAGGGACCGGATAATAGCCCTTACGACTACAAACCACGACAACATAAACGTAACAACAATAGCAAGATAACTAAAGATACTCATAGGAAGAGTAAAAGACCCAAAATCACCTTGATCTTTCTTGTAAATAAGATGTCGATAGTCATAGGAATTTTTAATAAATCCATAACCCCACCGTAAACGCTGCCTAAAAAGACTAGAAATATTTTCCGGGGCATGTGTATAAGCAATAGCATCACGAGATTGCCCCACCTTCATACCAGCTTCTTGCATGCGGAAGGTTAATTCAAGATCTTCTAGCTTATGAGCCTCTTTAAATATTCCAATTTTTTCAAAAACGTGTTTTCGATATATAGAAAATGCACCTGGTACTACTAATACCCCATGCATTTTTGCTAAAATTAATTTTGTGAAAGCAAAAAGTTTATATTCTACACTTTGTGCCAATTGAGTCAGTGTCGTGGGTTTATGAAGCACGATCGTTGCCCCCAAAGCATCCAAATGACTATCACTAATAAATCGCTCAACCATAAATCCCAATGCGGTTGGCATCAAATGTGTATCAGCGTCAACAGTTGCAATTAAACTTCCTTTTGAATACTCTAAACCATAATTAATCGCAGTAAATTTACCTCCGTTTTCTTTTTGTAATAACGTAATATATGAATGATTACTATATTTTTGCATACGCTGCCAAGTAGCATCAGTTGACCCATCATCCACAAGAATTAGATCAATACATGAATTTGGATACTGCGAATCAAATATAGAACGAATCGTTTGATCTATTGTCTCAGCTTCATTCCAGCATGCGACAATAATACTGACAACAGGTAAATCGTCAGTATTATCAAGTATTTTTTTTCGGTCTTCTTTTTCTGCATTAAAAAAATCAAAATGCTCTAAATAACTTATAAGAAAGAAAATTTGAAAGTATAAGGCAATAAAAAGAAAGATGTAGTAAATCACGTCCATAGATATAATAATCCTACCCGAGACAGCTTTTTTTTCAAATAGTATCTATTCGGGATATATTTATATTAAATGAGCGCAATATATAAAAAAAATAATGAATTAATGTTTCATTATTTTTGTAATTTCATCTTGTGCCTCTTGCTTTCGTTTATAAATAAACTCTTCCCCTTTGTCTAAAAGATTGTCTATTTTTAAATGTGCTTTTTCAGTTACCGCTACAACTTTTTGGGCTATTTTCTTTGCACCTTTTTTAACAGCATGTGTTGTATCAGCAATATCTTTATCCATCTTCTTTGCCTCAATATGCTCTTCTTGTGCCAACTCTTGGGGGAAAATACGTTTAAAAATTAAAATAGCAACTATAACATAGAGTACCCCAAAAAAAATCTGAGTTACAAATCCAAAAACATGCGCAAATACGTGCATATCAAAACCGAGAATCAATCCAATCCCAACACCAGCAATATCAATAGCTACAATAATTTTAATCCAATCAATCCAATTCTTTTTTTTAAGTTCTTTCATATAGTACAACATAACAATAACTCTATTATAACAAAAAAATACTCAACATGAGTATTTTTACTACAACTATTAACCCATCGGGCTGTAAAAAAATTCTTCGTAGGCAATTTTTCCATCTGCTACTCTATAGACAGCAATTTCTGTCATTTCAGATCGCATACCTGAAGGTTTGTGGGTAGTGTCCATGGTAAAGGTTACAGTGAACCAATCATCTGCAATTAATGGTTACCATAGGTTGTGCTAGTTCTTTTTTCGTATAAGTATTACACATCTAACAGGTTGGATCAGGGTACTTTTGATACACAGCATCAATATCATCAAGCACAGCTTGTGACAATTCTAACTCACCTGCATCAATACATACCTTCAATTGATCAATGTTCGTTGCCCCAATAATCACACTGGCGATAAAATCTCTTTGACAACAATAGGCTATCGCCATAGTAGCCGGGTCGAGGTTATGTTTTCTGGCTACTGCTACATAGGCAGCAATGGCAGGTTCGGCATTCTCTGGGTTATAACGTTCTGAATTTCTTCCAGAGATAGTAAATCGTGCCCCATCAGGTTTTGTACCATTGAGATATTTACCTGTTAATACACCCATATTCAATACAGAATACGCCAACAAGGGAACATTTTCCTTAATAGCAATTTCAGCAAGTCCGATTTCAAATGTTCTGTTCGTCAGCGAGTATTGATTTTGAATACTCGTAACCATAGGTAGGTCATATTCCCGAGCAACTCGAATGAACTCTTGTAATCCCCATGGGGTTTCGTTGGATATACCGATATGTTTTACCCTTCCGCTATCTACGATTTCTTTTAAAACCTCGACGGTTTCTTTAATGGAAGTAGATGTGTCGTTTGAAGTATGGACATATCCACGTTGACCAAAAAAATTCGTCGAGCGTTCTGGCCAATGAATTTGATACAAATCAATATAATCAGTTTGCAAACGCTTCAATGACCCTTCGATTGCATCCATAATATTCTTCTTATCAAAATGAACATCGCTTGTATCACGCGTCTGCAATAAATCTCCAGCTATGCAAACTTTTGTTGCAATAATCAGATCATCTCGCTTCCCTCTTTTAGCTAACCAATTTCCAATATAGGTTTCGGTAGCTCCTTGTTTATTTTTTTCTGGTGGAATCGGATAAATTTCTGCAGTATCAATAAAATTAATACCGCGTTCTTCTACGGCATAATCCAATTGTGCATGTGCTTCGGCTTCAGTGTTTTGTTGACCCCACGTCATCGTTCCAAGACAAATCACCGGTACTTCTAAACCTGATGTTCCTAATATTTTTTTCTTCATTCAAAAAGTATACCAAAAACTTTCAAAGACAAACAATTATCTTTGAAAGAGTTCTACAAAAGTAGCACTCACACTGTCGATGAATTCTTCGGTGTGTACATAATGTTCTTTAGATAGTTTTTCTTTGTGAATCAATAAGGCGAGATCCTTGGTCATAACACCATTCTCAACCGTAGTAATACATGCCTGTTCCAAGGTACTACAGAAAACCTTTAAATCATTATTATCATCCAATTCAGCTCTATGCATAAGTCCACGTGTCCATGCAAAAATTGATGCAATTGAATTTGTGGATGTTTGTTCTCCCTGTTGGTGCCTACGATAATGTCGCGTTACTGTTCCATGAGCAGCTTCTGATTCTATGGTTTTTCCATCTGGACTCTTAAGAACTGATGTCATTAATCCTAATGAACCATATCCTTGGGCAATAATATCTGATTGCACGTCTCCATCATAATTTTTACAAGCCCACACAAATTTCCCTTCTGATTTTATAGCGTAGGCTACCATATCATCTATTAATCGATGTTCATAAAAAATATTTTCAGATTCAAATTGTTCTTTGAATTCTGATTCATAGACTTCTCTAAAAATATCTTTAAAACGCCCATCATATTTTTTTAAAATAGTATTTTTTGTTGATAAATAAAGTGGCCATTTTTTATTCAATGCCTGATGCATACATGCACGTGCAAAATCATAAATTGATGAGTCAGTGTTATACATTGCCATTGCAACTCCAGAATCTTGGAAAACATATACTTCATGTTCGACCACCTTCCCAGAATCAGCAGTAAATGTCATCGTAAGTATACCTGGGCCGTCGGTTACAATATCAGTTGCCTTATATTGATCGCCAAAGGCATGTCGTCCGATACAAATAGGATGTTTCCACCCAGGAACATATTGGGGAATATTATTCATGATAATTGGTTCACGAAATACCGTTCCTCCGATAATATTTCGAATTGTACCATTTGGAGATCGCCACATTTCTTTTAAATTAAATTCCTGTACGCGCCCTTCATCAGGTGTAATCGTTGCACATTTAATTCCCACGTTATATTTTTTAATGGCTTCTGCAGCCTCAATTGTAACTTGATCATCTGTTGTATCACGTGATTCAATACCAAGATCATAATATTCAATATCTAAATCTAAATACGGAAAAATCAGTTTATCTTTAATCATTTTCCAAATGATTCGCGTCATTTCATCACCATCTAATTCAACGATTGGATTTTTTACTTGTATTTTATTCATAGAAACATTGTAACAAAAAAACTGCAGTTACAGTTTTTTGTTCTTGCTCCCCCGGTAGGATTCGAACCTACGACCCATCGATTAACAGTCGATTGCTCTACCGCTGAGCTACAAGGGAATGTAATTAATTGCACCGAAGTACACAGAAAATAATATCATAGCCGATGAAAATTGCAAAAAATAATTAACAAAAAAAAAGAAACCACATTAGATTTCTTTTTTGATCCATAAGTATTAAATGATAATTATATATGTCGATATTTGAATGCATTATTTCGAGAACTAATAGATTTTCTGATTTTATATGGTCGTCTCTGGTGTCTATATGGTTGATGGTAACGTTTGGGTTTGTTAAGGAAATTTATTTTCACAAGAAATATAACAATCATAAACATAACTATAATCACAAGCCAAAAACTACCTGATTGTGTATACGATCCAAGCGTACTATTCATAACAGAGGCAGTTCCTGCAAAACCGACTGGACGTAGTTTTGCGGCGATAATAATTTCTCCATTTTGATCATAGTTTGTGGCACTATTTTCAAAGTCAGATCGTGTTGCATGAGTACGAGGTTCTCGTTTATTTGCCTCATATTCAAGCATAGCGAGTGCTCGTGCCCTCTCGAGTTTTTCATCAGCAATTCGTTCTTTTTCTCCTTTTGATTTTGGCAAGAAACGTTTTGGACTTATTAAACTTAAATCACCGTAGAGATCAAACGTTGATATCTCTGAAGGTGTATTTAATGCATCAACAACGGTATCCGTAAGATAATCTTCTTGCGCTGCAAAAACGCTTTTCGTTGATGGAACGCTAGTTAGCAAGATCATAATAAATAAGATTTTAATTATATTTGACATAAATATATAATATCATATAAATAATATTATGTCAACACATCATCACCTATTGCAATACGTGTGATTTTAATGGTTGTTGCACCTATTCCTAGTGTTTCTCCAATAATATGTACCAATGAGCGCATATAGGTTCCTGATGAAGCATGAATACGCATGGTGTAAGAGGTAGTGTTTTTAAACTCTGAAAAATACGTCTTCCAACCTCTAATTATTTCAGACTGCCTAAAATCCCCTGTTACGTTATTAACAGCATCAATGATAGTATGTTCATGATATTTTTTTTGGTGTGATAAATATTTTGCAGAATAAATTTGAACTTTTTTTATTGGGAGCTGTATGTCTGATTGTGCACGTGCCAATTTCCATAAAGGCACGCCATCAACTGTTTTTGAAGAATATTTTGGATATGCTAATTCAGTGATATTAATAAGATTTTTGACGGTTTGTTCTACTTCTTTTTCACCCACGATTAATGTATCATTTTGGTCAGTAATACAACCTAAAATATCATAGGTATCAGTACTTACACCTAAAATAAATTCAACCTCATATATTTTATCAAGACCAAGCAATTCATCTTTTTTATGAACGTCCTCATCAGTTAACAGGATCAATAATCCTTCCGCCATTGGATCAAGCCTTCCTGCGTAGGTTATTTTTGCCTGTTGATAGTCGGGATTTTCCAATCGAAATCTCTCGAGTGTTACCGCGAGGGTTTCTGTGTATTTTTTATTCCAAAGAATACGAGACATAGTATTAGTCTAGAGAGCTTAATATAAAATGCAATAAATATATTAAAAATAAAAAAGAAGCTCTCTCTTAGGCTTCTTTTCCTTCTTGGGAAATTTCATGCGCACAATGCTGACAAATAAAATGTGTCTGTCTATGGAGTGAATTATATGACATTGCTTGATGAATAATAAATATCGCCACCAATATATAAGCAATACCACCAATGACATTAACAAGGGTTGGAATCTTATCGAGCAAGCTAATAAAATCAAGATTAAACATAATCGTTGCTCCTAATATAATCATATCAATTCCAACAATAACTAAAAGAACGCGGAACCATCGTTGGTGATACCAAGAATCACAAATTTTTCGTTGTTGAGTGTGCTTTTTCATACCCCTATTATAACAGGAAACGAATCAAAAAAGCCACTATTGTATTGACTTATCGCTGTTTTCAATTAGTATTTTCTATATATGAGTGGCATAGCAATATGCCCTTTTTGTAAAGAAGACTCTTCTTTACAAATAATTGCATATAATAATTATCATTAGTTGAGTAATCAACATTAATAGAGAAATACATTGAGTAAACCTAAACGAAAAGACGATAGACTAAAAATTAATGACGGGATCCGGGCATCTGAATTGCGTGTTCTTACTGACGATGGAAATTCAACGGTAATGAAACGTGCCGAGGCCTTAGCGTTAGCGTCAGAGCAAGGACTTGACCTGATTGAAGTTACTGCAAAAGCCAATCCCCCTGTTGCAAAGATCACTGACTACGGAAAATACGTATACGATCAAAAGAAAAAGCAAAAGGAAATTAAGGCAAAGCAAAACACCGTTGAAGTGAAAAATATTCAAATTCGTGTTGCCACAGGAGAAGCTGACCTGCAAATGAAGGCCGATCGTGCAAGTGAATGGTTGAATGAAGGCCACCGTGTCAAAGCAGAATTATATTTACGAGGTCGAGCAAAATATATGGACAAAAAATTCCTTCACAGTCGTCTTGGAAATGTACTAGAAATGATTGAAACTGAATACAAGGTTGTTGATGATTATAAACCAAGCCCAAAAGGAATTGCGATTCTGATTGAACCTATAAAGAAGAAAAAATAACAAACATGAAAACTAATAAATCACATGCAAAACGAATTAAGCTTACCAAAAACGGCAAGCTTAAGGTCCGACCAAAAGGACAAAACCACTTTAATGCAAAAGAAAGTGGAAATACAACACGATCTAAACGTGGAGTAAAAAAGAACTTTATCCTATCAGCGAAGCAAGTAGCACGCTTCATGCCACACAACTAATATGCCACGAGTAAAAAGAGGAACGACAAAAAACAAGTCACGAAAAAATACTTTAGCACAAGTTAAAGGATATCGATTCGGACGAAGTACTAAAAAGAAAATGGCCACCGAAGCCATTGCACATGCTGGAGCACATGCATTTGCACACCGTAAAGACAAGAAATCAAATTTCCGTCGACTATGGAATATTAAAATCAATGCCGAAGTTCGAAAACATGATTTATCATACAGTCGATTCATTGATGCATTGAATAAAAAAGGAATCAAGCTTAACCGAAAGATGCTTGCTGACCTAGCAGAAAACAACCCTGAATCATTCAAGCGAGTTGTAGACGCAGTTAAATAAACAAAAAGCACCGTACGGTGTTTTTTGTTTTTAAAACGCTGTATATTATAATTTCATAGCTTCTTTCATTTTTGAAAAGCAAAAACGAAACAAAAAACTTTTTGAGCTCACATATATTTTCTTAAAAATTTAGTTCGTATTCTGTAATCATAAAACTCGCGTTGCTCAGACAGTTATAATTACGACGAATACTTACGTCATTTTTATAGGAAATATATGTAGGCTCGATAACAAAAAACGTTTGCTATGCAACCGTTTTTTATAAATGATACTCTTTTGCTTTTTCTTCTTTAGCTTTTTTGATTAATTGCTCTACTAGACGATTTGGATCTTCATCAAAAATAATGCGACTATGGTCAAAACTTCCTTCATGACCTCGTAATAACCCAAAAAGGATTTCATCGGTTTCCCACTCACCTTTTAAAATTCCAATAGGCTTGTTTTCCTGAAATGCTACCCAAAATTCATGAACCGTTTCAAGTCCACCATATCCAAAAATAATAGCGTCAGATGAACGAGATAATAGTAGATCAGAGCCAGCATATCCAAAGCCAGAATAGACGAGCATGTCCATGTATTCGGTTGGTGCATCATAAACAGTATGGTGTTCATGTTCATTTGCAGCCGGTGAAAATCCAATCACCTGCCCTCCTGCGGTATGTGCACCTTTTGCAACCCAAAATGGAAAACCTGTCGTTGCAGGAACAATCGTAACACAATCATGTTGGGCTACAATTGCACCTACGTTTTCTGCCTGTTCGATAGTATCGAATGATTTTGTATATTCGCTGTGTGCTGCTCCATAGACCGCAATAGCAATTTTCTGAGTTCCTTTATTCATAGAGAAATTATAGCATGGATAATTCAGGTAATAAAAAACCAGAACTCACTTGAACTCTGGCTTAATAACTATTTAAAAAATTACTATTAGGTAGAAAGAACCTCTTTAGATTCTTGTACTAATCTTTTTCTTAGCGCGTCTGCTTCCTGAATTACCTTAACGTAAGCATCTTGAGCACATTTGATCTGAATTTCTGCTTCCTTGTGAATAGAATAAAACTTCTGAAAAGTTGCTTCTTTTTCATCAGCAATCTTTTTGTTAAAAGCTGCCTCCATTTCATTAAATTCTTTTTCGTCTCTGACAGCTTCTTCATAAAAACCATGTGTGCGAAGGTTATCAATAGACTCTAAACATTTTCGCTTTGATTTTTCCCAATTTTCAAAAATTTCTTTAAAATTTTCGTTTATAGAAGCATTAATTTGTTCTTCAAATTTAACTCGTAATTCTTTTTCAGTAAGAAATTTAAAATTTATCATAATATAGATATTAAAGATTTATGTTATTTTGTTTTCAAAAAGTACTATAGTATAAATACATAATTTTGTCAATATAAAAATCTCTTAATAAGAAAGGTTTCTTAAAATTTCTTAAATTGGAAAA
>CALBVO010000041.1 GCA_937970115.1 Minisyncoccota bacterium
CTTTTTGCTTTCGGATTGATCGAATAAACTTTCCGATGCGTTTTTGTTCTTTTTCAAATTGCTCTCTATTCATACATAGAGATATAACATATATGTTATATCTTGCAATAAAAAACTCGATTAATATTCTAATCGAGTTCCATGAAATAATGTATTCCAAAGATTATGCTTAAATGGTTTAGATTGTTTTTGATCACAATATATACATTTTCTAGGTGTGTGTATTTTATAAACCAATGTTTCATTTAGAAGTTTTCCATCTGGTTTTCTAAACCAGCTATGAATTGAGAAAAAGGTGCACATATATATACGAACATTCTCTTTTAAATTTTTCCGAAATCCTTGTCGCTTTTTTTGTTTTTTTCTATGAACTATTTTCATGATATAAGGTATATAATTTTTCTTTAATATACATCTTTATAAAAAAAATACACGTGATAAGATACATTTATGTCAATTTTCTCGAAAAAATTAGGTATTGATTTAGGTACCACAAATATTCTCGTCTATGTCCCAGGAAAGGGGGTTATTATGGATGAACCTTCTGTGGTGGCTATTTCTGTCCAAGATAATAAGGTCCTGGCTATTGGATCAGAAGCAAAACAAATGATTGGACGTACTCCTGATGAAATTGTAGCCTATCGCCCCATGAAAGACGGAGTAATTGCGGATTATCGGATTACTGAGAAGATGCTGCGTTACTATTTTCAAAAGGCACTTGGTAAATGGAATATCATGAAGCCTGATGTCTTATTATCAGTACCAGCAGGAATTACTTCTACTGAACGGCGAGCTGTTATTGAGGCAGCCCGACGTGCAGGAGCAAAAAATGCCTATGTAGTAAAAGAACCAATTCTCGCTGCTATTGGTGCAGGTATTTCAATTCAGCAACCAAATGGATATATGATCGTTGATATTGGTGGAGGAACGATTGATGTTGCGGTTATATCTCTTGGTGGGATTGTGGCGTCTAATTCAGTTAAATGTGCTGGGCGACGACTTGATGGATCAATTATTGATTACATTAAAAAAACCTATAATTTAGCAATCGGTGATCGAACTGCAGAAAAAATTAAACTAAAGATTGGTTCGGCTATTCCGCTGGATGACGAATTAGAGGTTTTGATTAAGGGGCGAGATTATATTACTGGTTTACCGCGTTCGGTTAAAATCTCTACTAATGAAATTACCAAGGCAATCGATGAAGAATTAAAAACAATGATTCAGGCATTAAAAGATGTCTTGGCAGAAGTGCCACCAGAATTGGCGTCAGATATTATTGACAATGGTATCACCATGACGGGTGGAACATCACAGTTACGAAATCTACCTGACCTTATTCATCGAAGAACAGGAGTTCAGGCGTATTTGGTTGAAGACCCACTATTTTGTGTTGCGAGAGGAACGGGAATTGCATTGGAGCATTTGGATACCTATAAAAAAGCAATCATTAGTAAATAGAAAGTAAAAAAATTTTCTCTGTATTTATGATACAATACTTTTATATGAAAAAAGGATTTACCCTAATTGAACTATTAACAGTTGTTGCGATTATCGGTGTTCTTGCTTCAATAGTATTATCCAGTCTATCAAACGCTCGAGCTTCAGCACATGACGTAGCTCAGCTAAAAAAAATACAAGAACTCCAAAAGGCTATAGAATTGTTTTCTATTGATAATAACCATTATCCAGGTAATCCAAATACTGATTTTGATTACAGAACTTTCAGTGGTGGTCATTTGGTTGCTACTAATTGTCCAAATGGTAATTATCCTAGCTATATTACCGATAATTGGTCAGTATTAATTTCTGACTTATCAGTATACCTTGATGTTGATGCGTATGATTATAACTCAATGGAGTGTATTTTTTATGGTCCAGGTAGTTGGTTCTATGATCAAGGTAATTGTGATCATTTAGGGTATGACCCTGAATATACTTTAATCTTTGCCACTAAGAGAATTGATTTTTTTAATAGATATCCAGAATTAAATAATGGCATTGTATATATTGAGGGCTTAATCAATTCTCATTGTGTGTATCCTAATTAGAATGCTTTTATATACAATACCTTGGGAATAAATTTAGGTTATGTGTTTTGTACATTAATAATCTTTCTAAAATTTTAAAAAAGAGAAAGTAATACTTTCTCTTTTTTAATATTTTTTAATAAATAGTTATTTTAAAAAAATTTTTCTACTTATTTGGTATAATATATTTATGAACAATCTCCAACAATTCACGCAACTTCCATTTCCTCATCATGCGTATGGAATTGAATCTTCACATTCGATTTATGTAGAACTCGAAGAAATAATTCCAAAAGAAGATTTCTCCTATATTGTACACCGGCAATATGACAGTTTTAAAATTGATGACGCACGGACGATCAAATCCTTGCAGTTTGAAAAAACTGAAAAAGCAACGTTATTTGTATTAGAATTTACTTTGATTAATCGCGAGGCTCAAAATGCATTACTAAAGGTTCTTGAGGAGCCAACTTCACAAACCTATTTTATTTTAGTGTTTCCTAATGTAAAAAAGTTATTGCCAACCTTGCAATCACGATTACAAGTTGTTCAGTACACTACCAATCATAAAGATGATTTGCGAATCTCTGCACAGAGTTTTGCAGAGATGAACCTACAAAAACGTTTTGAATGTATTAAAGAGATTACCGATAAAAAAACAGATACTACCGTCACCAAATCAGAAGCCCTCCATTTTTTGAATGATTGCGAAATCTATTTCTATAGTAAAAAAAATACGAAAATATTACCTGTTATTTTCCAGGCACGTGAATCATTGAATGCAAATGGTGCATCAGTAAAAATGATTTTAGAAATGATTGCTATTCATATATAAACAAAAAGAAAACATATAATTGTTTTCTTTTTGTTTCGAATTGTTATACTTTGTATATATGAATTTTGATTTTACACAAACACAAGAAGCCTTAACCGACAGTGAAAATTACTTAAAACAAGAATATCTACAAATATCAACCGGTCGTGCAAATCCTGCTCTTTTAGATGGCATTAATGTTGAATCATATGGATCATTTCAACCTATTAAAAATATTGCATCAATTAATTTAGAGGATGCACGAACGATGATGGTATCGCCATGGGACAAGGGCCAAATCAAAGATATTGAAAAAGCACTTGTTGATTCACAATTACCATTTTCATTATCTACTAATGACACAGGGATTCGCGTACATATTCCGCAAATGACAGAAGAATCAAAAACAAAGATTCTGAAGCTCGTAAAGGAAAAATTAGAAGATGCACGTGTTAAGGTTCGAAATGTACGACACGATGCTATAAAGGCAATCGATGCCGGAGAAGATTTTTCAGATGATGCAAAAGCCAATTTTAAAGACGACTTACAAAAAAAAGTTGATACATCCAACAAGAAATTAGAAGAAATTTATTTAGCAAAAGAGACTGATATTATGTCAGTATAATTATTATGAGTATTATTATTTTTATTCTTGTACTAGGAGTACTTGTTTTTATTCATGAGCTAGGTCACTTTTTGTGTGCAAAACTATTTGGAATTCGCGTTGATGAATTTGGGTTTGGTTATCCACCAAAAATGTTTCAATTTGGAACGTACAAAGGAACTAAACTAACGATGAATTGGATACCATTCGGAGGGTTCGTAAAGATTTTTGGAGAATCAGACGATGGAACTGAGCTTTCAGAGGAAGAGAAGAAGGTTTCTTTAGTGCATAAACCGCGTTGGCAGCAACTATTGGTGATGTTTGGTGGAATTCTTTTTAATATTATTTTTGCATGGATTCTATTGTCTTGTTTATATATGAGCGGGGTTACAGCACCGGTTGATAATGCACCAGCAGGGTATACCTTTAAGGATACGCAATTAATGGTTACTGGAGTTATGCCGGATTCCCCAGCCTTTGAATCTGGACTTGTGGTAGGTGATGAGATTGTAGAATATTATAATTCAGAGATTCAAATAAGCGTAACCGATGAAACGATTATAGAGATTTCTGAATTTATTAACAAAACTGGTAATGCTAATCAAAACTTGGGATTTGTTGTATCACGTGAAGAGCAATTGGAAATCATTGATATTACACCACAGGAAGGCCTTGTCGAAGATCGTTATGGTGTTGGTATTAATCTAGATCGAGTTGGTGAAGTTAGGCTTCCGGTACACAAGGCATTATTTTACGGAGCAAAAAATACTATTGGGTTTATTGGGGCAATACTCAAAGGTTTTGGGCAATTATTCACAGGGGCTATTTCTTTGGATAACATATCGGGTCCGGTTGGTATCGTAAAACAGGTGGGCGAGGCGAGCAGTATTGGATTTAGCTATCTTGTTGGGTTCACGGCTGTCTTATCGTTGAATTTAGCAGTATTAAATATTATTCCATTCCCAGCATTAGACGGTGGGCGAATGTTGGTTATTATTATAGAATCAATAATAAGAAAACGATTAGCCCCAAATGTAATTAATGTAATTAATGTTGTTGGATTCTTCTTACTTATCGGATTGATGATTCTTATTACAATCAAGGATGTTATTAACTTATTTTAAAAGACCATATGGTCTTTTTTTTGTATACTGTCATATATGAAATTAACTCAGTTATTAGAAAATATAGAAGTCACAGAAATACTAGGAGAGCAAGATATTGATATCGTCTCTATAAGTCAAGATTCACGAGACCAATCCTTTGTAAATGGTCTCTATTGTGCGGTAATCGGTACTCAAGTAGACGGACATGATTTTATATCAGATGTCATCAAAAAAGGTGGACGATGTATTGTTTGTAGTAAAAAACCAGCACAGCTCGTTGAGGGTGTAACCTATGTTCTTTCTGGTGATGTTCGATCTATTGTTGGGGTCATAGCGGGAAATTTTTATGAAAATCCTTCACAAAAAATGAAAGTAATTGCAATTACTGGAACTAATGGAAAAACAAGTGTAGCAACCTTTATTTCGCAGGCTTTACAAAACCTTGGTAAGAAAACGTTACTTCTCTCAACGGCTGGTGATTCTTACAATGGTGATAATATCTCTATTAAGAGGTACGCACCATCATCTCTAGAAAATATCGAATTACATAAAATTATGGCAGAATATCTTGATCAAGGGGTTGAATATTGTTGTCTAGAGGCGACCTCGATAGCTTTAGATCAACAGAGACTCTCAGGTATTGCCATTGACGTTGCGTTATTTACAAATCTAGCTAATGACCACTTAGATTATCATGGTACATTTAATAAATATGCAGAATCTAAAAAAAGATTATTTGATATTTTAGGATATCAAGCCTTATCGATTATAAATATTGATGATACATATGGTGAATTAATGATTAAGGATACTCAGTCTATAATTAAATCTATATCTAAAAAAAAGGGTGATTATACCTTTGATATATTAGACATGGATATTTCTGGGATGAAGCTTTACATTAATAATCATATTTTAACTATTCCATTAATAGGTACATTTAACGCTTATAATGTGACAATGACTTATGCATGTTTAATTTTTTTTGGTTTTAGTAATAACCAAATAGAAAAGGCTCTTCAAGAGATCAAAGGGGTGACCGGGCGAATGCAGGTAATTCAAAATAAAAAAAAAATTTTAGCCATTGTTGATTATGCCCATAGTTCAGATGCTTTAATAAATGTATTATCCACTCTTAAAGCAATCCCACACAATAAGATAATTACTGTTGTCGGATGTGGAGGAGATAGGGATAATACTAAAAGAGCTCCTATGGCACAGGTAACCCAGAAAATGTCGGATTATGTGATTTATACCGCAGATAATCCTCGTACTGAAAGTCTACAAAAAATATTTAATGATATGAGATACGGTATTGATGTAGGTAGGGAAAATTTTGAATTTATTTCTTCTCGAGAAGAAGCTATTAAAAAAGCCGTCTCCTTATCTCAGACTACAGATATTGTCTTGGTGGCAGGAAAGGGTCATGAAAATTATCAGATTATAGGAACAGAAAAAAAACATTTTAATGATATTGAAATGATTAAAAAATATCTACATGCCAAGTAAATATTTTCTGATTTCTTGTTATACTTTGTAGTATGAAATTAGGTTTTTTTGACTCTGGATTAGGTGGTTTGTTGATGATGGAGTCATGTAAAAAAAAATATCCGAACCACCAGTATGTATATCTTGGTGATACAAAAAATTTACCTTATGGGCCACGTAGCTCAGAAGATATTGAATCTTTTATGTCTCCGTACATTTGCTACTTATTAGAAGATCAAAATTGTGATTACGTATTTATCGCTTGCAATACAGCCAGCGTGAGAGCTTTGCCTTTGTTTAAAAGAAAATATTCTCATTATACAAATAAGGTAATAGGTATTGTTAAACCAAGTTGTGATTTTTTAAAAAGCACCTTAAGGAGTGCAGATGAATTACTGGTTTTAGGAACACAAGGAACGGTTGCGAGTAACTTATATAGGGTATTACCAAAAATCCAACAAGTTGCCATGCCAGGACTTGTTGAATTAATAGAAGAGAATAAAAAAAAAGAAGCCCTTGTTTTAGTCCAAGATGCTTTGACTTATTATCCTAATATAACTCATGTTCTATTGGGCTGCACTCACTACTCTTGGTTAAAACAAGATCTTAAAAAATATTATCCTAATATTTATTTTATTTCACAAGATATTGTTCTCTGTAATGTTCTACAAAATCTTCTTAAAAAAGAGTCAATTCAAAAGACTTCCCATTATTTTGTTTCCTCTAGTTCTCAGGAATATATACAAAAATATAATAAAAACTTTATTCAAATTATTTTAAAAAACAATGATTAGTTGTTTTTTAATGAATGGCTGTGTTTCCAAATATCACCAGCTCCAGCACTAATAACGATATAGTCAGATGAAAACTGCATGCTCTTGAATGTGTCTGTGAATTTATCAGGCTCACTTATAGTAATTAATTCTACCTTGGATATATCAATATATTGTTCGAGAAGATAGTTTTCATGTGGATTTTCTGGTTCTCGCGCTCGATAAGTAGGGAAGAGATATAATATATCAACGGCTTCAAGTGAACGTGCAAATTCGTGTTTAAAATCACGTGTTCGAGAATAGAGATGTGGTTCAAATAACATGATAATTTTCTTTTCGGGGTAAAAGTCACGCAGACCTTGGATGAGATAATCTAATCCCTCTGGGTTATGAGCATAATCATCAAATAGTTGAATGCCATTTTCTGTCATTCCTATATGTTCCATACGTCGTTTGGTACCTTGAAAATATTTTTTTAGGTATTCATATGAATCGGGTAATGAGAGATTCAAAGATTCAACAACTGCTAAGGCAGCAGCTGCATTTTGGAGATTATGTTTTCCAGGAATACTGAGTTTCAAATTATTATTAAGGTATTTGGAATAATCAATAATTGTCATTCCTATTTGTTCGGCTGTTTTAATGATTGGTTTTAATGCGGGCAATGAATAATCGCAAATTAATATCCCTATGTCTTTTTTATTATGTAAAAACTTTTTAAAGGTTTCTTGGATATGCACTAAGTCTGTGAAATAGTCTAAATGATCTGGGGTGATATTAGTAATAACTAACACGTCATGATGAATGTTTAAAAAAGATTCCTTATATTCACATGCTTCGGTAACGAAATATTCTGAGTGTCCTGCAATAAAATTACTATGATACTTTTGTAGTAACGCACCAACAATACCGCTAGGATCAGCACCGAGATGTTTGAGTAATTCAATAACCATTGATGTTGTAGTTGTTTTACCATTCGTTCCTGCAACAGCTATGGTTGTATAATTTTCTGTTACCATACCGAGAACCTCTGGATATGATTTACAGGAAATACCATAATTTCGAGCTTCCTGCATTTCGCTATTTGATTCTGGAATGGCTGGTGAGTATATTACTAGGTCATGTTCCTGGGTAACATTATCTGGATTTACCCCAATATAAATTTCTACATCATATTTTTCTTGTAGATCTTTGGTAAGTTCAGATTCCGAGAGATCTGATCCTGTAACGGTAATATTGTTATAGCGTGCAAGTTTGGCAACAGCCGACATTCCGGCACCACCAACTCCAATGAAATGTATTTTTTTATATGCTAATAGTGGATACATAGTTCTAGTATAAACATTCTACAAATAAAAAAAACTCATGAAGAGTTTTTTGTTACTGTTTTTTTGACTTGTTGAATATATTGATCTCCGCGCTCATATTCGTTATTAAATACTCCAAATGATGCCGCACCAGGTGAGAGAATAATAATATCTCTAGGCTCTGCGTGTGACATGGCAATATTGAATGCTGTTTTCATGCTGAGTGTTTCAGTAAAATTCTCGAAACGCGGTGGAAAACATTCACGTAATTTATTTGTTGCTTCGCCTGAAAACAAAAGGGTGAATTTGATATTTCGTGCAATATATTTTGCCATTTTATTGTAGTGAAATTCCTTGTCGGCCCCACCACCAATAAGAATAATATTCCGTTCTGGATATTTCTTTTTTAATGATTGAAGTGACGCAACTGTTGATTCAGGGGTCGTTGAATTATTATCGTTAAAAAACAATACATCATCTGAGCTTGTTGCTATATGTTGAAATCGTCCATCTACGCCAATAAATTCAGTTAAGGCTTTTTTTATGAGTGTTTGCGGTATATTCAGGGTTTGACCTACAGCAAATGCTTGGGCGATGTTTTTTTCATTATGTTTACCAAATATATGGTATGTCCATGATTTTGGAAGATGTTTAAATCGTGCAATGTGTTGCTGAGCTGATATATTTTTACCTTTGTTGTATTTCTTGATAGCTTTTTTGGAAGCATGAGTCAGTATTAAGCTGTCATCAATATCTTGATACTTAAAAATGGCTGACTTATCTTTAAAGTATTTCTTCATTGAGCCATCGTAATAATTTAAGTGATCTTCAAAGAAATTCGTAAAGACTGCAATATTAGGTGAAATAGCTACCGTATGAAGACCCTGTAACTGCCAGGAATCAAGTTCAGCAAGAATAATATCACCATTTTCTATTTCCTTGAGAATTGGTAAATTTGCAATACCTCGGATATTGCCAGCGATATGATATCGTTTATCTGATTCTTTAAGTAGCGCCTCAATGAGTCCAGTGGTTGTCGATTTACCTTTAGATCCAGTAATTCCGATTACCGTAACATTAATATTCTCTTTTTTTAGGATATCTAATACAAGACCAAAGGACATATTAACAGGAATATCTTCTTCTAGTGCAGTATCTATATATTTATTATCAAGAGGTACTCCTGAACCCTTGAGGATCATGTCCCGCCCTCGAAAATCGTGGACACTATGTTTTTCTAGTGTATAGCTGATATTGCTATATTTTTTAAGAGAACGTAAGGATTTTTTTAATAATTCCTTTTTTTTGAGATCGGTTGCAATAATATCCGCACCACAAGAGGCCAGGAATTTAATATCACCAACACCACGACCAAGAGTACCGATACCCATAACGGTTATTTTCTTATCTTTGAAATAGTGTTGGTAGTGCGACTTTTTCATATTAATTTTAGTATACACACCATGGTATGAAAAAAAACCTTGCTTAAATATTTAAAACATGATTTTATAATTTTAAATACACAACACCTGTAACCATGAAAAAACTATTCATATATGCTAGTAAAGATTTCTATATTTTTTTAAAAAAATACAAAAAGATGAGTATATTAACACTCGTTGGATATCCGTTTTTGATATATATAATTACCTTGTCATTTTATTGGATTATACTCATTCCGTATATGTTCATGGTTATTATATTTTTGATTATTTTAATATCTCACTGGATAGAAGAGCAGGAAAGCTTTAAAAAAATACGAT
>CALBVO010000042.1 GCA_937970115.1 Minisyncoccota bacterium
AACATTTAATGAATGGTCAAAATTACCAACACTCGAAAGAACTGGTAAAAAATTATTAGCTGAATTGAATAGTAATTTTGATTTCTTTAAGTTACTCGATAACATTACGATTTCACGAAGTCGAAAGCATATTACAAAATACTATGATATCAATGCTATTGGTAAATTCCCAAATAGACTAACTCCGAAAACATATCAATCAGAGATAACATCTATTCCTGATTTTATAAATATTGAGGATTTGTATAAAAAACTTACACGTCTTTCGCTATCGTTATATACACCTTTTGATTATATTCTTCCAGGAAAACAATCATTTTATGCAGATGTGTATGATACAAAAATTGATGGGAAAAGTAGTTTAAAACAAACAACTCGAGAACAAAGTCTCCAGAAACTTATGCGTGTTAATTTATTAAAACGCCTAGAAAGTTCTGTTGATTCATTTCGTATTACATTAGAAAAATTTGTTAATGCTGTAGATGGTAGCATTAAAAACATTGAAAAATTTGAAAATACTGGATCTGCATTATCAGCAGAAACGACACAAATATCAGATGTAAACCTTGATGCTGAAAGTGATGATTGGCTTGATGATGAATTCAGTACCAACGGAAAGGTTAAGATAAATCTTGCTGATATGAATACAGCAGGATGGAAACAGGATCTTCTTCAGGACGTACATATTGCCAGAGATATCCTAGAAGAAATGCAAAAAGTATCTCCTGAGCTTGATTCAAAGTTGAATGATTTAAAAAACTGTATTACCGATAAAATTGAGAATCAAATAAATGAAGGAAATAAAAAAGTAATTATATTTACAGCATTTGCTGATACTGCAAATTATCTCTATAAACATATTTCAGACTGGGCATCAGAAACGCATGATCTGCATTCTGCAAAAATCACTGGAACAGGGACAAATTTATGTACGCTTGATACTTCAAATCAATTTAATAACTTACTCATTCATTTTTCACCGCGATCGAAAAAAAGAAAATCAGAGCATGATGGAGAACCAGAAATTGATATCCTTATTGCTACAGACTGTATTTCAGAGGGTCAAAACCTGCAGGATTGTGATACCTTGATCAACTATGATATTCATTGGAATCCTGTTCGTATTATTCAGCGGTTTGGGCGAGTGGATCGAATTGGGTCAACGAATACCGATATTCAGTTAATTAATTTCTGGCCACAAATTTCTCTTGATGATTATATAAATTTAAAAGGCCGTGTAGAAGGACGAATGATAATGGCTGATATGACAGCAACAGGAGAAGATAATGTTCTGACTAATCAATCTAGCGATCTACAGTTTCGAAAGCAACAGCTAGAGAAATTAAAAGACGAGGTTATAGATATAGAAGACATGGACTCTGGTATTTCAATAACAGACCTAGGTTTAAATGATTTTCGTATGGATCTGATCAATTATATAAATACAGGAAAAGACCTCTCAAGTGTACCTAATGGTATGCATGCGGTTTGTCCTAAGAAACCAGAAAAAGGAATCGACGAAGGAGTTATCTATGTATTAAAAAATATCAACGCTGACGTAAATATTGATGATATTAACCAGCTTCATCCTTTTTATCTCGTATATATAAAACAAGACGGCGAAATCCTTTCAAATCACTTGAATGTAAAAAATACTCTAGATATCTTGCGAGCAATGGCCAAGGGTTATGACGAACCAATTCCAGAGGTCTATGAGTTATTTAATAACGAGACAAATGATGGAAAAAACATGTCTACGTATTCTGACTTACTTGAAAATACTATTGAATCAATAATCAATGTTAAAGATGATTCAGATATTGATAGTTTATTTTCATCAGGTGGAACAACGGCACTAATGAATAACGTGAAAGGTCTCGAAGACTTTGAATTAATCGCATTTTTGGTAATTAAATAATATGAAATATTTCAATTTACCAGAATCGACAATCGTTAATCGATTTATTCCAAAATCAAAATTTTTTGAAAAAGCTACCGTTAATTCAAAATTAAAACAGGAATTCACAGATACTATTAAACGCATTACCTGGGCCCATAAATTATCTGAAAAAACGATCAATATAAACGGAACAGAAAATATAGAAGAATTACATATTTTTCATATTGAATTAAAAAATAGAGAAATTCCTAAGAAGGTTTTGCAGGTAATAGATAAAACTATTCCATATGCTATTTTGTATATTTTTGAATATGAATCAGATCGTGCATATGGAATGACTATCAAAGAAGATTCTCACCAACGATATTATTTTTCAGATTGGAATCCTGAAATAGAATTTGATTTCACAGGAAATACCATTGAACATATTTATCAAAAAATAATCAAACAATTTATTTCACAAAAAATAGATGCTGATATTGGTGGTGAAAATTTTACTGAGCTTGTAGAAAAAGACGCACATCGAGATGCATTATCGAGGGAAATTTCCGCATTACAATCAAAAATCAAAAAAGAAAAACAATTTAATAAACAAATTGTTTTAAATCAGGAATTGCAGAAGAAGAAAAATGAATTAGAAGATATAAAATAACAACAGGAATACTGTTGTTATTTTATATGAGATATTTTTTATAGAATTATTGCTATAATAATTCTATAAAAAAAGACTCACCCTGGTACGCATTGTTAAGAGGCGTGGTGAGTACTGGTAATAACAGTATATACCAATATCATATTTCATGTCAAACAATGAACCTAAAAAACCTCTCACAATAGACGAGCAAATTAATCTTTTAAAAGAAAGAAATCTTATTATTAAAGATGAAGACAGACTAAAACACTATTTAAATAATATTAGTTATTTTCATCTTTCCTCATATTTTAAATATTACCAGGATGAGGAAACAGATTTTTTTTACGAAGATACAGATTTTGATAAAATTTTAAATTTATATAATTTTGATAGAAAACTTAGAATTGAGTTTTTGGATGCTCTGGAGAAAATTGAAAAATCTATTAAGACACGGTGTACTTATTCTCTTGCACATAATGAAGGAAAGTTTTGTCTTCACCATAATCAAGAATTTAAATCTATTGTTATTAAGATTACTGGTGAAGTACAGAGGTCTAATGAGGTATTTTTTGACCACTACAAAGAAAAAAATCAGAGCTGTTGTTTTCCTATTTGGATGATTATGGAGGCCTTAGGGTTGGGTACAGTTTTAGAAATATATAAGAAATCACCAAGAGCTACTAAAAAAGAAATAGCCGATTATTATGGTGTTGGTCCTAATTATTTATCTGGATACTTAAATAACCTAAGAGTTATAAGAAATTTGTCTGCACATCACTCGCGGCTTTGGAATAAAAAAATTAAAATTCCACTTAAAAAAGAAAATGAGACAGACTATTTTCAATATAATAATAAAATATACGACTCAATTATTATTACTGCACGACTACTGCAGATAGTATCACTGAATTCAGAGTGGCTAGAGAGAATTACAAAATTAATTAAAGACCACGATATCAATACTAAAAAAATGGGATTTCCAGAAAACTGGGAAGAAATTTTTTCAGAATTTATATCTTAAAAATAAAACCAGCACGAGCTGTTTTTATTTTTGTAAATACGCTAAAAGGCCTTATTTTGCTATACTATGTGTATTATGAAAAAAATTCTTCCACAAACAAAAAATATTACGGATGAAAACGTAGAAAACATCGCTCAACTGTTCCCACAGGTTGTCACTGAATCAACTGACGAATCAGGAAACACTAAAAAGGTTGTTGATTTTGAACTCTTAAAACAACATTTATCAGATAATCTGGTTGATGGTTCTGACGAACGATATCGATTGGACTGGCCAGGGAAACGGGCAAGTATTCTCAAGGCTAATACTCCAATCAATAAGACCCTGCGACCAGATCGTGAATCCAGTGTTAATTTTGATGAAACAGAAAATGTCTATATCGAAGGGGACAATTTCGAGGTTCTAAAAGTTTTACAAGAATCATATTTGGGTAAAATCAAAATGATCTATATTGACCCGCCGTACAATACGGGGAAGGATTTTGTCTATACTGATAAATTCGCCGTATCAAAAGACGATTACGAGGGTGAAATAGGTGCAGAAGATTCAGAGGGTGGAAAATTATTCAAAAACACCGATACCAACGGACGATTTCATAGCGACTGGTTATCAATGATATACGAACGATTAATTGTGGCACGAGATTTATTGACTGATGATGGAGTGATTTTCATGTCTATTGATGATAACGAAGTGCACAACCTACGAAAAATTGCTGATGAGATTTTTGGAGAGGAGAATTTTGTTTATCAGTTAGCGGTAGTAAACAGTTTGAACGGTAATGATAATAGCTCAGGAATGATGGAGACACATGAATATGCACTGGTATATTCAAAAAATGAAGAACAATTTGAAATGGGAGTTTTGCCTATTGAAGATGAGCAAGAGTTAGAAAAATGGGAGGTAGATGAGAGAGGTTACTGGAAACTGGGTGGCAGCTTAAAAGCCACCGGAATAAATGCGCCAAGAGAAAAAAGACCGAACTTATATTTTCCAGTTTATATAAATGAAATTGACCTAACAGTTTCATTGAAAAAAGATGAAAAATTTACTCATCTATTGTTACCAATAACAGAT
>CALBVO010000043.1 GCA_937970115.1 Minisyncoccota bacterium
ATGAATACCCTGCTTTTCTTAATTCTTGGTTAGTAAAGCTATCTAAATCAGATGCATCCTCAACGGTGATTGATACCGACTTAATATTCTCTCCAAAATTAATATTGAGTAATTCTGGATTAATTGTTTTCAGTATGAGGAATATTCCCAGAGCGAGGACCAGTCCTGTGATTGCACCGGTAATTCGTTTCTTGGCGGCTCCTTTGCTGTATACGGCCTCTGTGGTCATATATTCAACACCTGCTATGACAATCATAATAACTGATAACACCATCAGTATTCCTAGGGCCACTTCAAACATGGTGTTAATATATTGACCGAGTTTATAATTTTTCAGGTCCTTGATGGCTCTTCCTTGACCATTATCACCAAGTCCTGGAATGGGTGCCAAAAATTCATAACAATTTGGGTTATAACCTTCTTTCCCGGTATTATTTAGATTTGCTTCATAACAAGGACTGTTGCGGTCATAGGTCGGGATTGCCGGTTGGGTTTGCTGTGGATTAATTCCTGATTCTCCTTCTATAGTGAATTCTTTGTCGCATACAGTTTTAATTTCTGTTTGTTCTGTGTCACTACCTCTTCGACCTTTTACTTCTACAGATTTTTTTGGACAATTAAATGTTAGATAATCGGATTCTTTCATTCTGAAATTCTGACATTTTCCATTACTCGTTCTGTTGCAAGCTCTCTCGTTTCCTTCGATTGTTTTTATCCAAACACCATATTTACAGTTCGGCGATTCATCTTCCTCACACTCTTCGTTTCCTGGTTTATATTCTAAGATGATGGTGTCATTTGTTACCGTTCTTTTTGTGGCTCTATTAACCACGTCGTCAATCGCTAAAAATCCATTATCAATTTCCTGAATAGATATTGTTATCTCTTTATTAATGCAGTCTTGTGTTTGTATCTGAAGTTCGATTGGTTGATTACCTGTTTCGTTTGAATAGGATTCTTTGTCCAACCACTGTATATCAATGATATTACAAGGTTTGTCTTGGGGGATAATTTCCCCTGTCGTACTATCACATTTCATAAGTGACCCATCCGGCCATTTTTTTTGAACAATTTCTTTTGATTCGCTTTGACTATGGTCTTCGTAACATTTAGGAATCCTGTTATGTAAGCTTTCGCTCGTATGGGTTTTTGTATTTCTTCTCCCTCCTTTTATACTTTCGTCAATATGAGCTTGGGATGTGTTTGGCGCTAAAAACCCCACAAAACTCATTGCAAATATAATCGTATATAATAGTTTTTTCATAGATTCATTATAATATGTTTACCCATTCATATAAAGCCAAATTAAAAACCTTAGTAATAAGGTTTTTAATTTTGTGGTTGAAATATAATATTAAAATTTTTTGTTGCTTGCTGTAGAAGTTTTTCTATCCCTTCTAGTCCGAGGCTGACTGATGTCGCACCAGCCACGCCGTTTGAGGTAATATATAATTCATTTTGTTTATCAAAGTCTTGTGGTGGTTGCGCACTGTTGTTTACTGACCAATTAACAAACATATCTGTAAAATTCGGTTTACTATTAGACATATGCAAGGGGTGGAAAGAAAATTTAATAATATCTGAATTTATGATATTACTCTCAGAGAGTTCCCGATGGGTTAATAATCTGTCTGATGCGTCTATTTCATAAAAAAGAATCTTCGGCTTATGAATATTGGTTGGAATATCAATGACGTTTTGTGCGAATGAATTTTCGCGCCGATCATTCGAGGTTACCGAAATTTTTTCAGTATTCACCAATGGATCAAAGGTGAATTCGTATGATTGTTTACCAAATCCAGAGGCTCGTTGTTGACGTTGATAGTTCCTATCCCAATAATAGATCAGGTTAGGTGCATCCGTTGGCTCAATTAATAGAGTTTCAGGAATCGCGGTAATACGTACATCAGATTGTTGTATAGGTAAAGATTTTCCTTTGTAAAATGGTGGTGTGTACCCATCCCTTACTTCCCATAGAAGATCAATTTGAGAAGGAGCGAATTGTAATTCTTTTCGAAAAACTTGATTTTGAAATTCAACGACTGCAGTAATGTTAGATATTTCTCCAGAATCTCCTGTGGTAAACGTATATTCACGATTCCCAAATCCAGAGCTTTCTCTGGATCCATTTTCAAACCAGCTAATATTATAATTATTAAGATTAAAACTATAACTATTAAGCTTAAGGAGGACTTTTTGATTTGGTCCAGGAATTTTTGGTATGGTTTCTACGATGATGTCATCTGCAGAATAGAGTTGAAATTCTGGAGTTTGAGCTTGTGACCCAGGTGCAAAAAAACCGACAATAATCAGTATCACTATGGCGATAATTTTGTAAGAGGTTTGTAACATGGGCTATGTGTATTATACGAGATTGCTTCGTGCCTCGCAATAACAAAATAAAGAACCTTGTCCGAGGTTCTTTATTCTTGGAGTGTTGGTATATTCCTGTGGCTTTCTCCTGGGTTGAACATATTATAGAATACTTCGATAGCTTGTTCAGTGTTAAGTTGCTCCGACCGTACCCCTAAACGTGATAAACCACCTTTTACAATAGCAATACGTTGTTCTAGTTGACTTCGTTGTTCCTCAAATTTTGCTGATTCAGTTTTAAAATTAGATTTAGAAGAACCTGTACCGAGAAATTTATCTATAAAACTTTTGTTTTTTGATTCGCTAAATGCGCTCCCTGTGTAGGGAATGACCACATAAAATTTCTTTGACATGATGTTCACTGAATCAGTAAACCATTTAATAAATTCAATGTATTCTTTTGTTTGTAAGCGTAATAACTCTTCTTCTTGTTGTTCGATGCGTCGTTCAAGTGTAAGAAGATACGGTTTTATATCATAACGTCGTGACTGCACAGAAATTTCTACCGGAAATTCAATGGAGTTTAAAAATCCCTGAAATTGCATAACAATCGCTTGTTGTTCATCAGGTGACTTTAAGGCAATATTGATTGCGGACGCTAATAATATTGCGCGTAAACTACCATCTTCTAGAACAACAATACCGTCACGAATTTCTTTTACGGGTATGAAATCCTGTGTTCGAGGACCTGTATATTTTTTAACATCTGCCATAAGTATTTCTATTATACTCTATTTTTATAGAGTATAATAGAAATACTTTTTCTTGTTATTACCATGAGGAAGCACGACGAGATAATATCTGCGATATCATTATAAATAAAAGAACCTTAATAGGGTTCTTTTATTCTTCAAAGTCCAATATATCAAGGCTCCACGCTAAATCAGCGATATTTTGACTACGTGCATCTCTTGGTAATTCTCCTTCATTTTCAAAGGGTGCATGTAATTGTGTTACCTCTTGTGCTCCTGGTTCAGGTTCTCGTTGCCGCCAAAGATAAAACTTTTGTGTAAAGCTATAAATAATAAATGATTCAAGCATGTGAATAAACGGTCGTCCATTCGGCCTGTAGTATACCAAGGCTAATGACAATGCAATGATCGGTCCTCCTAAGATAACACTAGCAAAAAAAGGTAAGGTTTTATAAATAAGAAAAACCATACCCGCACCTCCTACGAGGTATAAGGCTTGCTTAAAAGTAAAAGGCCCAAATAATTTATCTGGAATATTAATGAATTGTGGTACTTCAAACCTCATGCAAACAGTATATCACGCAAACAAAAAAGAACGTATATACTAAGTTCTTTTGGTGCCTAATTTATCTAAAAAATTATCTGACCCAGTGATATCATCAGACTTAATTATTGTTGTATGATTATTACTGATGATTGTTTCCTGAGTTATTTTTTTATCAAGAGTGTGTAGTGGTGCATAATCTCCTTGACCGATATCTCTCGTTGTAGAGAAATTTTTTGTTTGCGTAAGTATCTGCTCAGGGTGTTTTTGGTTAATGATATTGGTATTTAATCTGTGTTTATGGATACCCTTGAGATCTTTTGGATGTATTGGCTCTTGATAGTTATGTTTCGTATGTGATGTTTGTTCTGAGGTGCCTTGATGTATTGTATTAGTTGATGTTCGCGTAGGGTTATCATCCGATGGATGTACCTCTGACATTATTTCGATGACTTCTTTATGGAGATCAGTATTGATAGGCGAAACGTCATGTTCATCGACGAGATGAATCCCTTCGCCGGCTAGTACATTTTTTATTTCATGATGTTCGATTATTTCGTCTTCATGAAACTCAGTATTTGTTTCTATTTTTGTAAAGGCTCGTTTTTGTAACTCGCGAAATATTCGATGATTTGCTTCTGAGACAATTGATTCAGCTATTGTTTTTGATAAACCAACATCATGTATTAAATGATCTTCATATTTATCTGCAGGAAAAATACCTAAAATTACTGCTAATGTTTGTTGTCTGAAAATTTCAATTTCATCCATATGCATGTGATGATTATGTCCAATTTTCATGATTTCACTTGCCCAATCAAATCCAAGAATAGCATTACGAATATTATCAGGGAGATTTGTAATCCTTTTTTGTATTTCAGAGTTTGATAAATTCATAACTCTAGTATACCAAACTATGTAAACAAAAAAATCCTATTCTGGATTTTTAAGTTGTTTTTGCCAGTTGAGGCTGTCATTTTGAGGTGGGTCGTATTTATTAACAAGTATTTGTTCGTCAATATTCGTAAGTATATCTACTATTTCTTTTTCTTCTCTTGAATTCAGGGTTATTAATAAATCTTTAATCACCTCTTCTTTTGTGCTAATACCTAGTAAAAAATAAAGAGTTTTAACTTGGATGTTACGAGATTCATCTTTTGAGAGATTAAATTTAATTCCCAAATCTTTTATTACTTCAGTATATTTATCCCCTGCAAGAAATTGTTGTGTGGTGAATGATGTATTTTCAAAAGCTTGTATTAAAATTTTTTCTTGTTCAGTATTCATATTAGTTTACTCTTTTTCTGCATTTTTCTTTAGTTGCTCCATGATATCTTTTGCTGAAGGCTCTTTTTCTGGTTTCAGATTTTGCATAGTCTTGGAGGTTTCCTTAATTTTTACATTACGAACAACCGAGGATACACCAGCAGCAATACTTCCTGCAAGAACCGCACCTACTGGCCCACCAACAATAGCCCCAATACTTCCAGCAATTAGAGCAGAATCAGCTCCTTTCGCGTATAGTTTACCTCTATTTTGTTTATCGTTTGTTGGGTTATCTATAATATTTTTTACATTATCTTCCTTTTCTCTTATGGTTTTTTCTAGTTTTGCTATAGCTGAATTTAATTGTATATTTTCTACACCCTTGGTTGAATCATGTTTTTTAAGTTTTTCTGTTTCTGCCTTTAACTTAGCCTCTTTAATTGATTCGGACCATTTCTCCTTATTTTCTTTTATTTCTTTAATATTTTTAGTAATTTTTTCTCTATCGAAATTATTTCTTTCTATAATTTTTTCTTTCTCCTTTTTTTCTTTCTTGTCATCGCTTAGGCCGTTCTCAACAAATGATTTAAATTCACGAGTCTCTTTCTCTTTCTCTTTTTGGTATTTTTTATATCCACCCTTTCCAGAACCACCAATTTTTGCCCATGATGGTTGTGACATATTCATACCTGCAGAGCCAGCTGTTTTTCCTGCGAACTTACCAACACCTGTTTTTCCTATATCAAAACTGGCATTTTGCATTTTATCAGTTGCTTTAAATAATCTTTTTTGAAGTCTTGGATTTCCAGCTGTCATTTTTTTGAAATCAAATTCTCTTGTTCTATATTTACCTATACCAAAACTTGTTTTACCTGTTTTTGATATATTTGCAGCAGCCTTACCAAGAGTCGCTCGCCCTGCCAATGCCGCTCCGCCCGTACCTGCGGCGAGCGCTAGGCCACCGACAGCTAATGCTCCTTTGGTTACTACCCCTGAAATTGTTCCTGCGAAATCCCCTGCCATAGAATTTGCTGCTTTTTTTGCGGTGAGGATTAATAAGACGATTGCTGCCATTGGGACTATAGCCTGAAGAATGCTTGTTATAAATGTACTATTTTCGCCACCAGTTCCAACTATTGAAATAGTTGCTATATTCATAAATTGAATAGCTAGGTACAGAAAAAATAGGAAAACTGGAGCCATAAAGGCCATTTTTAGAACACTGTTAAACCAATTTTTGAAACCAATATATTTCATGTCTTGTAGAGCCGGAATCGTTATACTGGCGAAGGCTAATGGCGCCAAAACTGCAGATAACCACAGACCAATAGTCCGCCCAAGGAATAAAAATGAGACGGATAAGAATACATAAATTAATGCACCATTAATAACCCCAACCATTATTACCAATAATGCTCGTTGGCCTTCTGTTAGATTACTCTGATTATCAAATATTTTTTGAGGATTTATTTTCGCTGCTATTCCAAGTGAGGCTGATTTACCTTCAAGCACTTGAATATCAGTATCCCCGTCCGCATTTTTTATGCTTGAAGCATTAAAATCAATATCATTTTGTTCAATTTTATTATAAAAAGTATAGGCGAGAATATTAGACGCATCAATAATTGCATAGGTCATAAAAAGACTAAAGTTTACAACAATGGCAATTATAATTGTTTTCATTAAGCGTCCCTTGTTGTTTGATTCGTCACGACCTAGAACGAGATTAAACGCAATCAAAAGAAGAGCAAAAATAAATACAATATTCGTCAAATCACGTAATATTTCCCATCCAGCTTCGATGAATCCGGAATCGCTGTAGGAACTACTTTGGAGACTATGAAATAAGAATGTTTCCATAATAAATGCGCTTAATCCAACGACTAGGTTACCTACACTTACAAAAATAATATATAAAAAATTGACTCCATGACAGGCGATTTCATTCCAATCACACTGTGCAAATCCTGATTTACCTACCGATTGTGCCGCAGCTAATTTTTCGTTTCCCCCTTGAGCATATACAATATTTGAGGTAATTATATAATCTTTTTTTAAATATTGAGAGAGGGTTAAATTATTCGCATTAGATATTTCTTCTTTTTGTATAAAAAAAGAGGTGGGCCCAAAAAAAGCTGTGACTAAAAAAATAATGATAGTTATCTTCCTGAAAATTGATTTCATGATATATAAATTATACCTTTGTTTATATAATAAAAAAAGCCTGTATTGAAGACAGGCTTTTTGGATCTTTATTTATTTTTTAACCTTTTTATCTTTAATAAATGTAAGCGGGCTTGCGTCAGTTATGCGATAATCTCTCACAAAATTATAATATTCAATATAATAATATCCTGGGCTCGTAGTAGAATCAGAGGTATATGACCATGAGAATTCAATTCGTTTTCCATTACATTGGATAATAGGTTTGTTTGGATCTATGTATATTTCATACATAGATTTTTGAGTTTTCTCAAGATCCCAACGATCTGATTTTTCCAAGGCCTCAAACAACATAGCCTTTAATTCATTAACATTTACCTTGTCAGTAGATGTTTTGGCATTCATTGCAAGTAAACCTTTGTGTTGTGGGCTTTGTGCGTTTACGTTTATACCCAGTACAAAGAACGCAATTCCTAAAAATAATATATATTTTTTCATATTAAATTGTATTTATATGTTGCGTATGCAACGTTTTTTCGAACACTTTGTTCAATTTCTGTTATTATTATGACATAGATATTTATATTTTGTAAGCATACTTATCCACAGTTTATCTTTTCATATTATCCTTTAGTTTATAAATTAACCCTTAGAATAATTTTTTTATAGGGTTATTTTTTATTATTTCTAGGTTGTATGAGGGTAATAGTATTAAATAATTGGGTCTTTGAGGTTGAAACAAAGAATCTATAAATTAGATTCTTGGTTAACCTCTCGTTTAATATTCTTTGGTAGATTATTTTACTTATAATAAAAACTTATCATAAAGATAAGTTTTTATAGATTAGGTGTTAATTCCAGAAATTAATACTTGGAAATCGAGCTTGCTGCTACTATACCAATCTTTCCAGCAGTAGGTTCCAAAATCATCACTCCCGCTTCCCCCTGGGTTATTTTGTATTTTGTACGTATTTTTATTTCGACAGAAGAGGTGTCCACGAGAACCCCGTGGATTAATGCGGTTGGTGAATCCATAGGCACGATCTACACGATACATATCAGCTATTGTTTTTTTGTTCTTGTTTTCATCATAAGGGAAATCATCATCCGGGTAATAGATTTCAAAATAATTTTCTTTTTCTAAATCGGAATCAAAGCCAAGAATGCTTTGTTCTATAGCATTAGGTGAAGTCATAATTAATGTGTTGAAAATACTTGTTCCCGCGTTAGGGTTACTT
>CALBVO010000044.1 GCA_937970115.1 Minisyncoccota bacterium
CGAATGGATTAATCGAAATACCGAGGAATTTATCGAATCAATGAATATTCCATATCAAACGGTATTGAATTGCGGAGGGGACCTTGGGCAAGGTCAGGTTAAAAAATACGATATTGAATTATGGGTTCCAGGTGAGGAAAAATATCGAGAAATCTCGTCTGCATCATATTTCCATGATTTTCAAACGCGGCGGTTTAATATTCGCTACAAGGATTCCGACGGAAAAATGCGATTCTCACATTCATTGAATTGTACGGCTATTCCAACGCCACGAATTTTGGTTTCGTTGATTGAGAATTTTCAGACGGCGGAGGGGGAGATTATCATCCCAGAACCGCTCCAAAAATATATGGGAAACATAGCAAAGATTTCAAAATAGACGACTATCTTTGTCAGCTTCAGAAAAAGAGCGCTCACGGTACATTGGGTACCCCTCGCGCTCTTTTTCTTTGCTTCTTCGATATTCATTCTATTTTAAAATCTTACTTAATTTTCGCTAGTTTTGAAATTTTAGTTTGACAAAATATAATTTATATCATAATAATATACCTAAGATTAAGTTCTTATAAAATTAAAATAACTTTTAAATTTATTATAAAAAATGAATACACAAACAGAGAATAGGGATTTTTTAAGGGAGAGTCTACATCTTGGTTTTGAGTGGTTAGCTGACGAACTCTATGATTGGGTGACAGAGCCAAGGGTGAATTGTGATTTCAAAATAAAACACAAGTTATCTCCTGATGAGATTAAATCAAGAATAATTAATTTAACAATGGCTATACCAGGAAGATTTCAAGGCACTTGGAACCAAAAAAGATTTTTAGGATCAATAGAGATTTTTAACTCTCTTGTTTTTGGAAAAACTTATGCTCTTTTTGAATTAACTTATGATTCTGGGTATTTGTATGTAAAGTTAAAATTAAATTGCATACAAGAACTTAAAAGGGAGACTATTGAAAGTAATTTTAAGAAGTTATTAGTTCAAGTAATGCGCTAGTTATTAGCCAGAATTAATTTTCTGGCTTTTTTTTGTTTCCAAAACTGTCATTGCCAGGCACGAAGCAATCTCATAGTGAAATTTAAATTACTTCGTGCCTCGCAATGATAAAATGTTATACTGTCAGTGTGAAATCAAAACGCCCACAACAGAAAACACGTCGTGAGAAAAAACGCTCAAAAAAGAAAGTAATAATTGTTATCGCCTCAACCCTAACGATTATTGGAACTTTTTTTTATATCATGAATCATAATGTAATGGCCTTGAAACGAGTCGTAATCGAAGGTCAACGAACACTCATTGATAGAGATATACAAGACACCGTGAATAATTATTTATCTAAATCCTATTTAGGTATTCGTAATGATAATATTCTGTTTGTTTCAGTCTCGAGTATTCAAGTTCTCTTGGAAGAGGCTTTTCCCAAAATACAAAATTTATCTTTAGAAATACAAAACGGAGAAGATTTGGTGGTTATAGTTGGTGAACGTTCAGCGCATTCATTATGGTGTATTGATCAAATATACGAATATGAATTTGACGAGGAATGTTATTTCGCAGATCGCGCAGGTTTGTTGTATGCACGGGCACCCTATTTTTCTGGGAATGTATATATGAAATTATATATTCAACCAGATCCAGAAAACGAGGAATATGTTGGAAGAATGGTCGATCAGATTGAATCATTTAATCAATTCTTTGCATTTCTAGAAGACCTGGAGGAAGAATATCCGGTTGCAATTTCAAATATTTATTTTGACAATTTTGATGATGTGCGAATTGAAATTTCTCGATTCCAGGATGTTCTCTATACACAGTATCTACCGGTACTGTTATATAATCAATCTAATAATTATGATCGTGTTTTACGCGATATTGGAATTACCTTGGGGTTTAATGACTTTAAAAAAGATTTTAAAACAAAGGCAGAAAATTTAGAATCAATTGATGTTCGATTTGATGGGCGTATCTTTTATACTTTCACTCCTATTGATTCTGAATCAGAATAAGGTATTTTAAGGTTATGAATTTTTTAAAAAAAATAAAAAATCTATTTTCAAAAAAAAATAAATATAAAATCGATGGTTCTAATATTGTTATGGGATTTTGGGATACCTTACCAGAAAATTTTGTGATTATGGCACCAATGGCAGATGTCACTGATTCAGCATTTCGTGAAATTATTGCAAAATACTCTCGTCATGGAAAACCTGGTGGTGGTCCAGATGTTTTCTATACTGAATTTGTTGCGTCTGATGGTTTGAACAATGAAATTGGTCGACCAAAATTGATGCATAATTTTAAATATACTGAGAATGAACGACCTATTGTTGCTCAAATTTTTTCATGTAAACCGGAAAATATTGAATACGCAGCACGTCTGTGTCGAGAGCTTGGATTTGATGGTATTGATTTAAATATGGGTTGCCCTGAGCGGAATATTTGCAAACAAGGTGCTGGTTGCGGAATGATTCGTACACCAGAGTTATTAAAACCAGTTATTGCAGCTGCCAAACGTGGAGCAGGTGATATTCCTGTAGCAGTAAAAACACGTGTTGGGTGGACAAAGAATGAAATTGAAACCTGGATTCCGGCAATATTAGATTGTGATGTTGCTGCATTAATCCTGCATGGGCGAACCCGCAAGGTCATGAGTAAGGTTCCCGCAAATTGGGATTGGATCGCACGCGCCGGCGAGATTGTTCGCGCATCAGGTAAACCAACAAAATTTATTGGAAACGGAGATTTACAATCAGTAGTACAGGCAAAAGAATACTGCAAAAAGTACGGAACTGATGGCGGAATGATTGCGCGCGCTATTTTTGGTAACCCATGGTTATTCGATACCGAGAAAACGCAGGTATCCGTACAGGAAAAATTAGAGGTTATGATCGAACATACTGAAATTTTTGTTCGTGATTTAATTGAACATAAAAATTTCCACGTGATGAAAAAACATTACAAGGCCTACGTCGCCGGATTCGATGGTGCTAAGGAGTTACGTGTTCAATTAATGGAATCAAACTCAATAGATGAAATCAAAGCAATTGTTGATCAATGGCTAAAGGATAATCCAAAAGCTAAAAATATAATGATTCAATGTTAAAAAAAACCACTCCTAGGGAAGTGCTTTTTCTAATTTTTTATTAAATATTCTTTTTTTATCTTCTTTAAATTCTTTAAAGAAATGAGTATGTCGTATACCGTCTATTTTCCATAATATTTTCATTTTCTCTTCTTTTTGTCGAAAGGTAATTTTTACTCCTGCAGGAATAATAGAATCAGGTGTATGTGGAACTAACAAATCTGGATGATGTATACGCTCATCTTGCTCTAACTTAAGGTCTATTATGGTGTTTAGATTGATTTCTTCACGGGTAATTCTCTCTATTGTTCTGTTCATTATTTAAAAATATTTATTAGTTTTCTCTTTTTATAATACTTATTTTAAAATATTTATCAATTTTCTTATCCATCATGTATAATAGTACTATGTCAGAACAAAACATTGTTTTATATAGAAAATATCGTCCGCAAAATTTTGATGAAGTTTACGGTCAAGAACAAGTCGTCAAAGTACTCAAAGGTTCACTTGAATTAGGGAATATAGGTCATGCCTATTTATTTTCTGGTGTTCGAGGAACAGGGAAGACAACCATGGCAAGAATATTTGCGCGTGAAATTGGTTGTTCTGATAATGATATTATTGAAATTGATGCGGCTTCGAATCGTGGAATTGATGATATTCGTGCACTACGTGAAGGTGTGAATTCTCTTCCATTTGATAGTGATAAAAAAATGTACATTATTGATGAGGTTCACATGCTGACCAAGGAGGCATTTAATGCACTCTTAAAAACACTCGAAGAACCACCAAGCCACGTCGTCTTTGTACTCGCGACAACGGAACTTCACAAGGTGCTACCAACGATTATTTCGCGTTGTCAGTCGTTTGTATTTAAGTCACCAACGTATACGGTACTAAAAGAAATGATTGGTGATGTTGTAAAAAAAGAAGGATATACAATTGATGCTGGAACGCTTGATTTGATTGCGATGCTGGGAAATGGTTCATTTCGTGATACCCAGGGAGTGCTTCAAAAATTAATGTCCTACAGCGAAGATAAAAGATTATCTCGTGATGAGGCAGAACTTGTGACAGGTGCACCAAGCACCGAGCTTATTCATGCATTAATTACAGCGCTCAATGAAAACAATACTGATATCGCATTAACGGCTATTCATACAGCCCAAGAAACGAACATTGATGCATTTATTTTTATGCAGATGTTGGTGCATGCTGTTCGCAACATCTTACATATCAGATTTTCACCAGGACGAGCAAAGGAATTAGAAAAGGATCTTGGAGAAGATGAATTTACCTTCCTTAAATCTATCGCACAAGAAAAAAATAATATTAATTCTGGACTTTTAACTCAGCTTCTGCGTGCGTATGCACAAATGAATAATGCCTTTTTGAAATATACGCCAATTGAACTTGCAATTTTAAAGAGTATCGGTAATAATAATTAGCGTTATCCTTATGGGATAGACGTTTTATTTTTGTTTTGCTTCGATCGTTAATTTTATTAGACGATCTGGTAAACTAAAATATCATCTTCTGTATTATTTTTTTAATATCTCGCTATTTTTTATTTTTCGTAGCTTATGTTATGCAAAATAAAAAAGAGTATCGATCTTATAAAAAATTCTTACAGAATCTAATATCTTATATTGCCAGATCGTCTAATGGTAGGACTCCGGTTTTTGGTACCGGCTATCTAGGTTCGAATCCTAGTCTGGCAGCAATATGCTATTTACTTAAAAACACTATATAAAATATAGTGTTTTTAAGTTCGAATCCTAAATAGATTATATATTGACATATTAATTTATATATGATAATATTTTGTATATAAAATGTTCTTTTAATTTAAAAACCAAAAACAATGAAAAAATTATTTTTTATTCTATTTGCATTCTTGATGATAACTTCTTGTACTCAAAACCAAAAAGCAAAAAGCTTTGGTGGAAAGGCAGAATATGATTTACCAAAAGGTACAAAACTTATCGATATCACCTGGAAAGGTGAAGATATGTGGTATCTAGTAAGGCCTATGCGTGAAGGTGAGTCTCCTGAGACTTATCAATTCAAAGAACAAAGTTCTTTTGGTGTATTGGAGGGTACAGTTATTCTTAAAGAAAGTAAATAAATATTTTATATTTGTTTTATTAAAGGTTAGTCTTTACTAACCTTTTTCTTTTACAAAAGTTCGAACAT
>CALBVO010000045.1 GCA_937970115.1 Minisyncoccota bacterium
CCTTTGCTGCACCAATTGATGATTGGAACGCGGTTACTGCCGATCGAGTTTCTGGTCCAATTTTTCCATCTACTTTTTCGATGGCGTAGCCTTGGTTTTTTAATTCTTGTTGAATGGCGATGATTGAATCTGATCCATCATAAGAGAAACCACAAACCTGCTCAGAAGGTAGCACGAGATTTATTCCTGATTGAACTTCAGTACCTGCGAGCAAGGACTCAATTTGTGATTGTATATCTTGAATTAATTGAATCAGTACGGATCGATATTGATCTTCTGTATCTGTTTGAGTTTGTGCAAAGGTATACGGAACAAGCGTATAGGCAAAAATTATAACAATTATTGTTATGATGCTATTTTTCATAATTACAGTATAACAAAAAGGCGAATGCTACGCATTCGCCTTTTTGTTATATACCTCAAAAAAATATACTTTTAAAAATAAAAACTCTTCACTGTTGTAAATATTACCTTAAACAAAGAAGGATTTTTATTATCAATTAACTAGGCTAAGGTATAACCAAATTACCAGTATAAATCTTTTATGTAATCAAAGCATAAAGAAATAATTATGCTAAGTTTTTATTCTTCGTCTTATAATGTATCTTCGTCAAATTCTAGAATTTCAGCGACTTCGTCATTACTGATATCAATACCAAATTCAACATCAATCTTATCTGCAATGTTACTCATTAATTCATTAGTATCATCGATATTATACACGTACACTCGACGTTTTTTTTCATCATTGAATTCAATATCTACCTGCCATTTCCCTTCGATATTTTCGTATGGTTCTGCTTCTAATTCAGTGATATCTTCAAAAGCATATTTTTTTTGTTCGTAGTTATCTTGTTTCTTTGCCTTTTTATATTCTTTGGCTGGAGTGTTTTTTTCTTTTTTATTTTTTACTGCTTCTGTACCACGAGTTTTTTCTTCATTCGCTAAGTCAGCAAATAATTGCTCCAAATGTTCACTTACAATTGGTTTAATTCGATTTTCAAATTCTGGGAACTGTGTCATTAAATTCATTAAGTTAACAATCACATTAATACGTCGCTCAAATGATGCTGAGTCAAATGATTTTGCCTCTACATGAGATATTCCTCCAAAGAGTAATCCTGCAAATACAATACTCATAATTCCTAATTTTTTGATATTTTTCATACCCTTTCATTATACCATTCTTCAAGAACGAAAAACACCCTTGCGGGTGTTTTTAATCAATAATCGTTCCGTAATTTGTTCTAAATTTCGTCAGGTTTGAAGTGTTGTAGGTTTGGATCGCTCCTCCTGGTACTAATGTATAATTAACACCATCAACCTGCAATCGATAGGCACCTGCACCAGCAGGCGTTCCGCTAAATGGACTATAACTCACAGCTAAGCTGAATGTTTCTGAATTATCTTCGTCGATTCGGTATTCCCCATTACGCAGATTCGCATCTGATGATAAGGAAACAACAACGGCTCCATTCTGAACAGTACCATTACTGTCATATACCACAGCTCCATCCTTGGCAATCGAGAAATCAATAGCATTAATCGCAGACTCCTGAATATAGGCATCATTTCCAAAGGCATTAATATCAAAGTCCACTCGGTATTCCAAATAATCATTATCATCACCACTGACTGATTGAGTTGTTACTGATGTTTCGACATTATCTGATCGTTGTTGTGGATAGCGATCTGTTTTGGTGATATCAAATTCTTCTTCTTGTGATTCTGATATATTTTCATTTTTCTCTCCTGCCTGTTGATTAAGCTGATCTTGTAATTGTTCAATCAGTTGCATAATAATGTTCCTGATTTGCATTTGTAATGTGGCCTTGATTTGTGCCTGAGTGCTTTGGGCAGAAACTGAGACACCTGTGAACAATGTCATCGCAATAATCCCTGTGATAATAAATTGTGATATTTTTTTCATAGTTTTAGTATAACAAATTAATAATAAATGTTTACGTTCTATATGACGTTCAAGACAGTCTATTATTACATAACAAAAAAACACCCAAAGGTGTTTTTTTTGTTTCTACTAAGAAAACTTAGTGGATATAAATATGTTAACTAAATGATTAGTCAATAATGTTTATGAATCCAGTTCGGTAATCTTCAACTGGTAGAGTAGCGTATGTTGTCGCTGTTCCTCCAGCATTTGTAGCAAAGAATTGCACTGAATCAAGTCGTAGTCGGTATGATCCGTCATTAGTTGGGTCAAATGTTACTGAAAGAACGAATTCTTCGGTATCATTTTCGTCAACTCGGTATCGAGTTCCTTCTTGAGTAGCGTCAGATGATAGTGATGCAACTCCTGCGTTTGCAGCAAGGAATGGAGCTCCACCAGCTTCTGTACCAACAATTGAGTATGAGAATCCTGCAACATCTTCAGAGATGAATGCATTTTCTTCAAATGCAGTAACATCAATTACAAGTTCGAATTCTGCAAAGTCATCATTAGCTCCATCTACTGAAACAAGTGATCGTGATGATCCTGTTTTTTCAGTATTGATTCCTTCTACAAGTAGTTCGTGGATATCTCCAGTAGCTGTTCCGTTAGCAATAACAGTTTCAGCTCCTTCTGCAGTAATATCTGAATTATCAAGTGAAGCATCATCAGATGATACTTGTGCTTGTACAGTTGCTCCTGGTGCGTAGTTTGCAGCAGATGAGTTAGCAGCCTTGAATTCAAGTACAAGTTCTACATCAACAGTTTCGTCAGCTTCAATAGTGAAGTCTTCGTCAACGTCAAATACAAGTAGAGCTTCTGTAGAAGATACGATTGTAACTTCTACATCATCAAATGATTCTCCATCAATTACAATTTCTTCGTCTTTCACGATGTTGTTGTAGTCTCCTCCTGTTGTGTTAACAGTAATAGCTACTTTATCAACATCAAGATCTGATGAATCTTCGTCAGCTTCAAGTTCAAATACGAATACTGTGTAATCATCTGATGCTTCGTCATCTTCAACCTTTAGAGTTGTTGAGTCTGGATCATTTGATGATGATTTAACATCTAGTTCATCGTCTTGTCCTTCTTCTTCGATAGTGAATGTTGCTGTTTCGTCAGTAGCTGGTGCATCTTCTTCTGAAAGATATACCGTAATTCCTGCCTCATCAACAAATCGTAGTGCAGTTTCATCAACTGTAAGTGTCCATTCTGCTCCACCTGCATCAAGATCAAGTGATCCAGTAATGTCAGCAGCAATAACTACTACGTGTTCTTCTTCAGCGTCAAATACGTGGTTAATACCAGTGATTCGTAATCGGTTGTCGTCTCCAACTGCAGTATCAGTAGATCGGTCTTCCCAATCATCTTCGTCGTCTGCATCAACTTCAGCAATAATATCTCCGTCAACCATTACATAAATAGTATCAAAAGTATCCCATGCATCGTCTTCGTCAACAGTTCCCCCTCCTGTGTAGTCAAGGATAACGTCAAGTCGTTCTAGTAGAGCAGCTCCACCTTCTTCAAGTTCGAATTCAATTTCAGCTAGTTCAGCTTTATTTTCTCCTTCCTCGATTGTGTCGTCATCTGCGTCTTCTACTTCGAAGTCTGTAAAGTCAGCTTCTTCACCATCGTTAGTATCGAATCGTGATACTGATGGTTCAACTTCTGTTTCTACAACAGTTGTAGTTGTCGTAGTTGTTGTTGCAACTGGACATGCAGCTTGGAAAGCTGGTGTAGTTCGTACCCCAACGATTCCGTCAACTACTAGACCTTTTGATGCTTGGAATGCTTTAACTCCAGCAGCAGTGTTTGGCCCGTAGATTCCGTCTACAACACCTGTGTTGTATCCAGCAGCATTCATACATGCTTGTAATTCTGAAACACGAGGTCCTCGTGATCCAATTCGAATGTTTACTCCGTTATAGTCTGAAAGTAGAGACCCTGAAGCAGTAACTGAAGATCCCCCTGATAGGGCAGCTAGCTGTGCTTGCAATGTTGCAAGTTTTGCTAGAAGTTCAGCTTGAGATTCTTGTGCGTTTGCAGAAATGTTTCCAGCGAATAGGAAAGCAGCTGCAGCAGCAATTGTTATGAATTTTTTCATAATATAATCTGTGTAAATTAAATAAATTTTTATAAAAATTTATTTAGAATTTTGTTACAAAATAAAAGTAATAAAATTAATAAATTATTTGATAACAAAGATTTTCTAAATAAGTGTGCGTGTGTGGAGGATTTTCGACAATCCTAATTCCACGTTCACCAGACTCTTACGCGCATAAGAGCCTGTTGCCATTCAATATTTCGACAGAATAGCAACGCTCGATCTGAGCGCCCGTTGTGATTAATATACAACGGTAAATATAATGACCAAGGAATCTTCATAAAAATGATGATTCCTTGGCATTGCGATTATTCTAACACAAGTTTTTAAAATCGTGCAATAACAACAATGTCAACATCATATCGAACGACACTATTTGTACCAAAGGTACGCGCAGTGTCGTTCACTGTATATAACGAATAAGATTCAAAAATATTACAGATATAAAAACAATACCACATTTTTAAATTAAAATCAAATAATTGTTCTTTTGATAACAAGGGATCCTAGACCCAGAGCCATAGGGGTATGTAGATACTTTGTTCAGGGTGGCATTTAGAGAAATTATAAAAAGAGAAAGCGTTGCTTTCTCTTTTTATAATATACTTCTCATTTGTTGTAATAAAAAAGAAAGTTTTGCTTTCTTTGTTATTTGAAGTTAATTAACTGAGGTTATATTTACTCCATCGTCGTGATCCTTCTTTGGTCACCATTCCTTCGTTAATAAGTTCATTCAAATCTCGTTGAATTGTCTTTGATGAACAATCCTTGAACAAGGCACAAATATCGTTTATTGATGCGTTTCTTTTTTGCTTGAGAATCTTTAGAATGTTATCTTTTCGACCCTGTTTTGCAGGATTATTTTTAGGAGGGGTTTTCTTCTTTTTAAGATGATTTAGCTTATATGATTGAAGTGAGACCTCTCGATGTAAAAATTTTTTTTCTTTAATAATATGGCTATCGTCAATAAATGAAGAATGATTTTTTTCTTCTGTCTTTTTATCATCCGTACCCTGAAGATCGTTGTCCTTGAAACCAGTGTACGATTGAACAGGATCAAGGTCTTTTTGTCTTGTGTTAGCATCTGGGATTTCAAAGAAGGAATCAGAAAAATTAAAGTCTGCTATAGATGCATTAGGTTGCTTTTTATAAGAGGGGAGATTCTCCTTAATATGCGTTTGAATAGTATTTCGTAGTTTACGCAATTCTGAAACAACAACAGAATAATTCATCTCAGAAATAAAACCATTTTGATGCACAATACCTAAATATGAGATAATCGCAAAAAGTTGATCATGGGTTTGTGATAAGAGAACTGTTCGATCATTATTATTACAATAAGTCAGAGTAAATAATTGATGCATCACGCTGGTGATCTCATCACGAATTAAAGTGCGGAGAGAGTCAGTAGTACTCAGAAAATCCGTAACCATATACAAGGCAGTAACGATCTTGGTAGAACGTTGTGCTAGTTCAGTATATATATTGTGATCAAAGACATTATAATAATTGGAAAGTGTATCCTGGTGTGTTTCTATAATCCCCTTATTAATATTACTTTGAATAGTTTTGTCTTTTTGATTATTCATAATGTCTTTAACCTTACATCAAATGTATGTAGTGTTTATAATACTTTTTATTTAAATTATGTCAATACTTTTGATGAAGCCCTTAAAGACATACCGTCTTTTATATACAAAATATGTATATGTTTTGTATCATGAAGATCGGACCCTTATCATACTAGAAGGAATAATGGAGTTGCTATACTTGCGCGGGCTCATTGTTATCATGAAAGGTGAGATAATCTGAGAATAATCGCAGAGATTGCTTCATCGTAGCTCCTGGCAATAACTGGTATACAAACTAGGTTGTTATTCGTGGCTTGACCCAGAACCCATCCATAACACATACATTATTGATCATACATATATATGTATACACGCAATATGGTAATATAGAGATATAACCTATTAAACACATGGCAAAAACAAAGACACGAAAAAAAACACAAAAGGCAACAAAAAAAGCCACCAAGAAGGCATCTTCAAAAAAAGATCTCTCCACGATATCACTCAAACCAAAAAACAAATATGTGGCAAGTGTGATGTATATAATTATTACCCTTTTCTTAATTATGAGTGCATTTACCTCAACCGGTAATATTGGGCAATTTATTCATAACAAAATACTCATGAATAGCATTGGTTATGGATTTATATTATTACCACTTATAAGCATTCTATTTTCATACCGTGCATTCAAGGAATTAGATACAACAAACAAAGATCGAATCAGTATGATTATTATTCTCTTATCGACGATAGGTTTGTTAGATATTTTTGCATCATCTGAACTATTAAATGCGGGTGGAATGATTGGAAATATGATCGGAGGCACATTTATCGCAGGGTTCGATGTGGCCTTCTCTTCTGTTTTACTTGTTGGGTTAATGATTACCTTTGGATTAATCCTCTTTGACCCTCATTTCAGAAGTATTAAGAAAATAAAAGAAGAGATCGAAGAACGCCGAGAAGAGCGCGAACATCAAAAAGAAGAAGATGCAAAAATCGACGAACAGGTCGTAAAAGCAATCGAAAAGAAAAAAGAAGATACACCAACCGGAGAACCTGAAAAGAAATCATTTTCAATTTCAGGTGTTAATAAAAAGAAGGATCCCAAACAATCCAAAGATGATGACATTGTTATGGATGCTGGTGGAGTCTTTGCATCATCGTATACTACCCCACCCCTATCATTATTAGGTAAAAGTTCTGGTAAACCATCAACCGGGGATATTAAAGCAAACGCGAACCTGATCCAGAGAACTTTGGGTAACTTTGGAATTGCCGTTGAGATGGATGAAATTTCAATTGGACCGACCGTAACACGATACGCAATGAAACCGGCCCAAGGGGTACGTCTTTCGAAGATTGCGAGTCTACAAAATGAACTGGCATTAGCACTCGCAGCTAAATCAATTCGTATTGAAGCCCCAATTCCAGGACGATCTCTCGTTGGAATCGAAGTCCCAAACACTAAAAAATCAACGATTGGACTCGGAACGCAATTGGCAGAAAAAGCCTTCAAAGATCCAAGTAAACCATTACTCGTATCTCTCGGTAAAGGAGTGTCTGGTAAATCACATTTCGCCAATATCGGTAAAATGCCTCACGCATTGATTGCAGGGGCAACAGGTGCTGGTAAATCAGTGACAATTCATAATATTGTTATGTCATTACTCTATAAAAACGGACCTGACATGCTGAGATTTATCATGATCGATCCAAAGCGCGTTGAAATGACTCTCTATAAAAAAATTCCTCACCTCCTGACACCAGTTATTACTGATCCTAAAAAAGCTGTCCTCGCATTAAAATGGGCCGTAAAAGAAATGGAGCGGCGGTATGATGTATTACAAAAACAAACGGTGCGTGATATTGATTCATATCACAAAACAGTTGTTGGACCAGCCTATAAAAATCTATCAGCCGAAGAAATAGAAAATAGATCAGGAGAACTTCCAGAAAAAATGCCATATATTGTAGTCATCATTGATGAACTTTCAGATATTATGAGTTCATATCCACGGGAACTGGAGGCATCAATCGTGCGACTAGCTCAGATGTCGCGTGCTGTTGGTATTCACCTATTACTAGCGACACAACGACCATCAGTAAACGTTATTACTGGATTGATTAAGGCGAACGTACCAACACGACTTGCCCTTAAGGTTGCGTCACAAATTGATTCACGAACTATTTTAGATTCTCGAGGAGCTGAAAAACTATTAGGATATGGGGATATGCTCTACAAAGGAGAAGGTTCGAATGAACCTGTACGTATTCAATGTCCGTATGTATCAGAAGAAGAAGTTAAAAATGTGGTTGAATATATCCAAAAGAATTATAAATTTGAACTAGAAGATACTATTTCCTTGCCTGACGAACATCTCAGTGATGGTGATGGTGGGATCACCATGTCAGATGAAAAAGATGATGACCCTATGGTAGAAGAGGCCCGACAAATTGTTATTGCCAGTAAAAAGGCATCAACATCATATTTACAACGTAGGCTATCTATTGGATATAGTCGCGCGGCACGTATTATTGATCTCCTAGAAGAACGAGGTGTCATCGGTCCGGCAAATGGGTCAAAACCACGTGAGGTATATGAAAAAGGTAATGATAACATCGAGACCGAATCTGATACTGATGGGCTCTTGTAATCTGTAATATGGAACGTACACCGCGAAAAATTTTATTTCAATTCATTGGGGTTGTCTTCTTTATATTTGTTATATTCTTCTCTTATACTAGATTTGGGCGATATATTACTGGCCCAGAAATAAGCGAAATTAATCTAGAGAAATATCAAATTATTAATAGCTCATATAAAAAAATTGAAGGGAAAATTAAAAATGTAGAAACAATAAATATCCAAGGTCGAACTATCACTTATGATAAAGATAACTCCTTTAGCGATGTGATTGTATTTAGTCCTGGATATACTATAATTGATATAGTTCTTACTGATTCATTTGGAAAGGAACGGATCTATTCATATACCATTGAAACAACTATTACCAAACTCAAATACGAAACTATATTTCAAGATAGAGACATACGGAAACAGGATCTAGCAGAAATATCCGAAACAGAAATTAATTTATAATTATTATGGCAAAAAAAGAAGAAGCAGCCGCACAATTACAACAAACTGTTGATATGATTCAAACTAAATTTGGTGAGGGTGCGATTATCAAATTAGGTGATGCACCAAAGGTTGATATCGCCGCAATCTCTACGGGGTCAATTGGATTAGACGAGGCCTTAGGAATTGGTGGAATTCCACGAGGACGAATTATTGAGATTTATGGACCAGAATCATCAGGTAAAACGACGCTGACATTACACGTTGTCGCCGAAGCTCAAAAGGCTGGTGGTGTATGCGCATTCATTGATGCCGAGCATGCATTAGATCCAGTATATGCAAAAAATATTGGTGTAAAAACAGATCAACTATTAGTTTCACAACCTGATACCGGGGAACAAGCCTTGGAAATTGTTGATTCATTGGTACGGTCAGGAAATGTCGATGTTGTTGTTGTGGATTCAGTTGCGGCATTAACACCAAAAGACGAAATTGAAGGAGATATGGGGGCTCATCATGTTGGAAAACAAGCTCGGCTCATGTCCCAAGCATTACGTAAATTAACTGCCTTGGTTGCAAAATCAAATACGACGGTTATCTTTATTAACCAAATTCGTATGAAAATCGGAGTGATGTTTGGTTCACCTGAAACGACACCAGGAGGAAAAGCACTAAAATTCTATTCATCAGTGCGATTAGATATCAGACGAATTGCACAAATCAAAAAAGGTGAAGAAGTTGTTGGATCGCGAACACGTGTTAAGGTCGCAAAAAACAAGGTCGCTGCACCATTTACCAAAACAGAGTTTGATATTATCTACGGAGAAGGTATTTCAAAAAATGGAGAATTACTGGCCCTTGGAGAAAAATTTGGACTGGTCAAAAAAGCAGGTGCATCATATACCTACCTACCAGCCGAAGGTGCCAAACTACCAGATGAGTTTAAACTTGGACGTGGTTATGACGCAGCTCGCAAGAAACTCGATGCTGAGACAAAGATCAAAAAACAACTGGAAAAAGAAATCCGTAAGGCGATGAAAGAAAACACCAAATAATTGGTGTTTTCTTCTACATGTGCATTTATTGACATAAATATACTTAATGTTATATAATATAATCAAATAACTTTTAAAAACATAATTATGACCGACGTATTATCTTGGAAACATGACCCACTAGAGAAAGGAAGAAACTTAACAAACTGGAACAAGTCAGCCTCAGACCTTTCTACCTTTGAAGCACAGGACGCTGAAGCAGCAAGCCATTATTGGAAAACAGGTGACGATATTGCGTGTTTTGACCATTATTATTTTGAGGATCAAGATCTAAGCCCTATAAAGAAAAAAGATACAGCACAAGAACAGGGGCATCTGACAAAAAAGAGTCTACCTGTATACGAAGCTATTTCTGATACGATAATCCCTTCAAGTGTGAACCGAGGAGTATCTATGTCCCCTAAAACGAAGTCTTTTAGAGGAAGCTCTTTTACTGATACTGCTGGCTATACCAATAAAGAATCTCGCAGAAAGTACAACAAAAAGGAGGCATATGCCAAACCAAAAGGAAAGATGCGTAAGTCAGAGTGGAGAAACCTTTCCACAAAAATCACTACCTTGAGTCCTCGACAAATCGAACATCTTGTTTCCTACAGAGAGTCATTTCAAACTACACTCAGAAAGTGTAGTGCCTAGCCTACAATTACATAACCACATACCATCTAATCACTTGCTTAGATGGTATTTTATTACTTGGAGTAATAAATATGCTAGGATACATGTATGAATACAGACCTAGAAAACTCACTTCTTATATTTACTGATGGATCATCATTAGGAAATCCTGGTCCTGGTGGTTGGGGAGCACTTCTTGCCTATCCGAAACTTGATGAGCTTATTGAGCTTGGTGGATCAAAACCAAAAACAACAAATAATGAAATGGAACTTACGGCTATTGTTTCAGCATTAAGCTATGCATTAAATAGCACCAGTCAAGTTTATATTTTTACGGATTCACAATACGCTATTAATGGTATTACCAAATGGATGTATAGCTGGGCAAAAAATGGATGG
>CALBVO010000046.1 GCA_937970115.1 Minisyncoccota bacterium
GCAGGTGTTTTTGATTCATTAACTGATGAGCAAAAAGCTGAAGTACAGGAATTACGTGAAGAAGGTGATAAGGAGGCTGTACAAGAAAAGCTAGCAGATTTTGGAATTAAATTGCCAGAGCGTCCCGAGCTTACTGATGAACAAAAGGAAAAAATTGCAGATCTAAAGGATGCAGGTGACAAAGAAGTCCTAAAAGAATATTTCGAAGAAATTGGTTTGAAAAAACCACGAAAATTTATGCAAAAACGAGCAGAAGTAATCAGTTCATTGACTAAAGATGAGAAAGAAGTATTACAAGAAGCACGAGATATCGCCCGCGCAGGCGATAAGGAAACAGCTCGAGAAATGCTTCAAGACGTTTTTAGTACAGAAAATGTACAAGAAAAGTTAAGCGAACGAGGGGTGAGAAGTTTTCTTAAGCGAATTTTTCGATTATAAATAAAAAACCATTATATGGTTTTTTATTTATTCTTGGTACAATATTTGTATATGAAAAAAAATATTGGATCAATTGACGCTGTTGTACGAACAGATCTTGCCTTTGTATTGGCATATATTTACTACACAAATTTCCCAGTTCCTACTGTATGGTATACCGTAGGTCTGCTGGCTGCAGGACATTTACTTGCAACAGCAGTATTTGGTATTAGTCCAATGTATAAATTATTTGGTATCTCAACAAACAAAGGGAAAGGAGACTGTAAAAAATGTGATAAAAATGGAACCTGTGCTTGTTAATTCAGGTTTTTTATTTGCGTGAACAAGATCATACTATTTTAAATAATTGTTTGTTATAATAGAATTATGGATAATAATGAACCTCATTACGAAACTCTCCAAGAGCAATTAAATGCACAACAAGAAGCCTTGGTACAAATTTACACCTCAGTTGAAAAAACGCGAAAGATGATTTTTTGGTCGAGTGTGATTAATACGGCCGTCTTTGTAATACCTCTTATTGCTGTTGCGTTGCTTCTCCCTAAAATTATGAATACCCTTACCGCAAGTCTGAGTGGTTTAGGAGATGTTGTGAATATCAATTCTAATATTACAGCTGAACCAAGTCTTCGGGAAAGTTTGGAGAATCTACAAAATCTAGGATTATAATACATTGCGAGAGCCTACATTTAGGTGTAGGCTTTTATATTATGGAACGAATGTACCGATGGTTAAATAAGGAGCGTGGAGAGCGTGTATGTACTGGAATTAGTGACGAGGCCTGCGCATATGTACCTCAAAATTACTTTTTGATTATTGTAACGAATATGTTCACAAAATTAGGTGATGTGCTGAGCGCACCAAAAACAGTATTAACCTGGATCATGGGAGCTATTGGCGCACCTATTTTCTTGACCAGTCTTTTGGTTCCTATTCGTGAATCCGGATCGATGTTACCTCAAGTTTTTCTCAGTACCTTTTTGCGTAATCTAAAAATCCGAAAATGGGGTTGGGTATTTGGTTCTTTATTGCAGGCTTTAGCATTGTTTGCCGTGGTATTAGCGGTAATTATTTTAAAAGACGCACGAGCGTCAATTTGGATTGTGATTACTGTTGCTGTTTTTGCTTTGGGGCGTGCTTTGTGTTCGCTGCTTTCAAAAGACCTTATCGGTAAAACAATTCCTAAGACGAGGCGAGGTAAATTAAATGGTTATTCAAGTTCTGTTTCAGGTTTATTGGTTTTGATTTCAGGAATAATTTTGTTATTTCATCCGTTTGAAAAAAGCAGCCTCGATGTGTTATTACATTTGGTAATTATTGCAGCTTCTTTATGGATTGTTGCTTCAATATTTTTTGCTCGCGTATATGAGCCGTTTACTGAAACAAAGGATGCTCAACAAAGAGAAATCTCATTTTTGAAATTACTTGTAAATGATACTGTTTTACAAAAATTTATTCTCGCACGTGGTTTGTTAATTTCATCAGCATTACTGAGTCCTTTTGTCGTCTTATTAGCTCAACAAAACATAGGAAGTGATATTTATCTATTAGGACTCTTTATTCTTGCTGGTGGAATTGCCTCTATTGTCAGTGGTCCATTTTGGGGACATTTGGCTGATCGATCGAGTAAACAGGTTATGATTATTGCAGCGACCATCGTAGCTGTTTTGTCATTGGTATTATTTATCTTGTTGTATCTGAATATGCCAGTGGTTGGGCAGGTATGGTTATATCCAACTATGTTATTTATTCTTGGTATAGCTCATGATGGAATTAGATTAGGACGTAAGACCTATATCATTGATATTGCAGAAGGGAACAAACGTACTGAATATGTAGCAACCAGTAATACGGTGATTGGAATATTGTTGCTGGTTGTTGGCGGATTTACTGCATGGCTTGCGACGATTTCTTTGATGTTTGCTGTGGGTATTTTGATGTTGATGGTTGCGGGAGGTATTTGGGTTGGTTTGCAGTTGGAGGAGGTGGAGTAGAAAATTGACTTTATATAAAAATATGATATATTACTTTTAACAAACAGTACATTAAAAAAATTAAAAATATAAACGATGACACAAGAATCAGAAAATCAATTTTTAGAAAAATTAGAAGCATACTTTGATCAACAATTAGTACAAATCAAAGCTCAAAGTAATCTTGAGATTGATACCTTATTGGTTCAATACCACAGCGAAGCAGTTGAAGGTGCTAAAGCAAATGTTATTAAAGACAACAGTAAACGTCTTAATGAAATTGCAAGATATAAAGATAAATATGGTGATCATCCAGAAATAGTTAATTCATCTATAAAATCAGTCAACTTTCAATTTAATATCTTTTTAGATATGAAACAAACTCTCGCAAATATACATTACAATGATTGTGTTAATAGAGGATTAAGCGTTCAAAAAGTTGATTTATCTATTTTTAAAGTAGATGAAGACGATGGATTGAAATAGATTTAAAAATCATATAATAACCATAACGTATTTACGTTTATGGTTATTTTTTTGCGCAAATATTGGGATTCGGTCACCGCTCTGGATATTTTTACGAACAAGTTCTTAAAATATTTTATCGCCCTGACCACGTCGACTTCTACGTACATTTTTCTGATGAAAAATGTACGGCTTCGCAGAAGTCTCTTTTCGAATCCCTTCACTTCCAAAAAGAAAAGCTCTCAATGCATTCTCATTGAGAGCTAATCTTTTTGAGGAAGTGAAGGGATTCGAACCCTTGATACGCATTAACGTATGCTGGTTTTCAAGACCAGTGCCTTCAACCGCTCAGCCACACTTCCGTACAACAAAAATAATATCATTATTAATATTTTCTGCAATATACTATCCTTACTTTATTTTTATTCTAACTTCAAACTATCATTCTATAGAATGATAGTTTGAAGTTATTGATAATTTTCTTGTATCTTAAGATTAATAACTATACACTGATTATATGAAACATCTTGGAATTGATTATGGAACAAAACGGATAGGTCTGGCGATTTCTAATAATGAAGGGACTTTAGCGTTCCCCAAAAAAACAATATCAAACTCGCAAGATACTATTCAAGACGTACTAGATATTATTGAATATGAATCAATTGAAAAAATTATTATTGGTAAATCACTGGACGCATGGGGAAATACCAATATGGTCCAACGTGAAATTGATTCATTTATTAAAAAACTCACCTATGACCTAGAAGATGGAATTGAAATTATAGAACAGGATGAGCGTGGAAGTTCCATTGCAGCTGATGCACATCTATATGGAAAAGGAAATATCGCGAATGAAAAATGGACAGGAAAAAATAATGCACTAAAACGCGCCCATAATGACGCCAATGCTGCGATGGTGATTTTACAACGATATTTAGATAAGCAAGAGAAGAAATAAAAAGGAACCTTTCAGGATCCTTTTGTTATATGTTATTCTTGTTTTGTTGTTCTGTAGAACTCTAATGTTTCAATGGCATCTTTATTAGTTTGGTTTATTTTTTTGTGTTTATGGCCTTGGTCTGCTCCGAAATAGAAGCATGCAATTATCCAAACCACCCCTAGTATTCTTCCAAGTGTAATAGGTCGAGACTGAGCATCTTTTGGTTCAGAGCTGAAAAGAATTATTTCTCCTTGAATTTCTTGCTCAATAGCTAAATGTTGGCAAATCAAAAAAATGATAAAGATTGATAGCGTAATAACCACTGATCTTCCAAATGTATAACCAAATCCAAGAACACTAAAGCCTAAAAAGAATCCAATAATAATATATTCAATTAATGTTTCCATATGATAAGTTTTTACTAAATAATAATATTTTTAATAATAATGTCAACTAATTAAAATATAACTTGCCATAGGCAAGCTTTAAATTTAGACTATAGAACATGAAATATGTAACATACGAACAATTTAATGATATGGATATGCGTGTTGGATTAATCCGATTCGTAGAACCTGTAGAAGGGACTGATAAATTATTACGATTTGAAATTGATTTTGGCGAAATAACACGACCAGAAGATCACGAACCGTGCCCAATTTCCTGTGATTGTGATACAGAATGTAAGGATGGAGATTGCTTGCAATCATGTGCATGTGATGGTCCATCAGAACCAACATTCGGCAAAGAAGAATACACGGGACGAGATGTACGGCAGATCGTGTCAGGAATTCGAGAATACTGGCCAGAGTACGAGGAACTCGTAGGGAACTATGGATTATATATCCTCAACCTTAAACCACGTAAAATTCGAGGAGTGATGAGTCATGGAATGCTCATGGCGGTTGATGGTGTTGATGGAAATCCGGTTTTCCTTGGTCCGCAAGGAGAGATTAGCCCTGGATCACAAGTACGATAATATTGTCTCTAAGAAAAAGAGCGCGCCTACGGCGCGTTCTTTTTCTATTTCTGTTATGATGTCTATTATGAAACGACGATTTATTAATTGGTTTAAAACAGTCACTGAGAAAAAATGGATGATGTATTTTTTGGCATTTAATGCTTTTTTTGAATCGGTCATTTTACCGGTTCCAATTGATATTTTTACGTTTACACTTTCATCCGCTCATCCAAAACGATGGTGGAAATATGGAACGGTCGCAACCGTTTTCTCTGTTCTTGGGGCCGTTTTTGGGTACTATCTTGGATTTTATTTGTTTGATGCCTTTGGCATACAGATGATTGAATTCTATGGATATGAGGAAGAATTCGCTAGAGTAACTGAACTATTTCAACAAAATGTATTTTGGGTAATGTTTATGTCAGCCTTTACTCCTATTCCATATAAAGTATTTACGGTTGCTGGTGGAGCCTTGAATGTGGCATTGTTACCTTTTATTGTGGCATCCATTTTAGGACGTGGATTACGTTTTTTTATTGAATGTTATATTCCTTATCGCTTTGGAGAAAAAGCAGGTAAACATATTCTTGATCATTTTAACCGTTATGTATTACTCGGAGCACTTTTTATTGTTGCTTATTTTATTTTAAAATATTTGACCGTTCTTTAGAATGAATCCATTCATGGGTTGAGTATATTCTCATTTATTATGAGAATAACGAGCCTTAAAGGATTAATTCAGAATATTCACTATCATTCATTCTTTATTGGATATATAAATAGAAGTTAAGGTGAATAAGTTTTAACTCAGAGAAGGTAGTCTAGGCTAAGTCTTGATATATATAATCTATTACTTCTTTTTCCAAAGTTCAAAAGATGACCTAAGCTTTGAGTTGGGCTATAATATATATGCTTATGTTTTCTCAAAAATCCCCTACAAGCAAAACAGTCCTCAGTATTACTGATACTGATATTTCTTATGTTACCTTGAAGAAAAATAGTCATGGTTTTTTTATTCATTCTTATGAACGAGTACCATTGGTAACCGGTGCAGTTGTAAATGGAGAAATCCTTATGGTTGATTTTTTGTATAAAATTATAAAAAAAATTACTATAACTCTTGAAAATAAAAATGTTGATATTCTATTACCACATGAACATTTTTTATGTACTGATACTGAATTAGAACCAGATATTTTCAACACACCCCTAAAAAAACGGATTACTCAATACTTTAAAACTTCAAAGACACCACATTCTTGGCAAAAAACTCATGTATGTGAATTTTCATATTATACCTTTGCGAAACGCGAAAAGGTACTTTTTACTTGTTTACCAAAAGATATTCATGGTAGCTATATTCATGTACTAGAGAAAGCGGGATTACGAATCAGCGCAATATCATCAAATATATTGGCTTTTGACCATATACTACCTATCGACCGTACTTCATTAATTTATGTTACACCTATTGGAATGTATGTTGCAGAATTTAAAAATCAGGTATTTAGCTCATATAAAAATTTCCAAGCCTCGTCACACCAATTTGTAGCTGATATCGCAAAGCATTTAATGATTAAAAAAGAAGAAGCGCAAAAGATTTTAGATCAATATGGTGTTTTACGATCTCATAAGGATGAAAGAGTATACAAGCGGATTCTTCGTTCGCTATCACCATTATTAGATTTTATGTCCAAGAGAAAAATCAAAGACCGCTCATTCGTCAAGGTGATCTTTGCAGACAAACCAATTCCAGGATTAGTTGATATCTTTAAAAAACGAGTACATTCAGATGTTGCTGCATTAGATATATTCCGTACTGACAATTATTCATTCCAAGATATTTTGTCCCTCCATAGAAAAGATAGTTATTATTACCAAGCTCATATAGCCCAGGCTTTAAAGGCGTGGCAAGAAAAGTAAGATTGACCAAAAAACCCAATATGCTATATTTGTTGTGTTCAACCACGTAGGATATCCTCCTATAGTTCAACGGATAGAACGAGGGACTTCTAATCCCTAGATCTTG